>CAYTXE010000007.1:0-2457 GCA_964441045.1 uncultured Candidatus Brevefilum sp. | reverse complement strand
AGACCCCCGGGATTTCTTAATAAGGCAGGAAATCATAGAGTTCACTTAAAATCCCGGGGGTCTCTATTCATTTTAGGTCCCTGTTAGCACATGGTCTCCTGACTCTGTGTAACAAAATGCTGTCAGTTCCAATATGCACTGGTGAGGACACCAGCGTCATCAAAAAACGAATCATTCGTACAGTGTCTTCTGACCCTTTATGGGGGATAGACCGAAGGTCCAATATCCGCTGGTCCCTACAGGAGGCTTTGCACTGAGGATACCTGCAAGATCAATAGGGATACCTGCGCCCTCATTCATGCTTTCGAATTAAAAGATTGCAGTAAAATAGGGATAATGATCAGTTCATCAAAACCATATATCAAGTTAATTGATCAAATTCATCACCGAGTACGCAATCTTGAAAGGACATCCCCAATATGCCTGATGAAAAAAAGCTTCCCCGCTTTGCCGTGCTGCAGCTCTCAGGCTGTGCCGGGTGCGAAGTCTCGCTGCTTAATGCAAATGAATGGGTTGAGAAATATCAGCTTGTGTATATGCCCCTGGTTGTTTCGACTCACAGCGTCCCGAAAGATACGGAGATCCTGCTGGTCAGCGGCGGCGTGCGTAATGATGAGGATGTCTGGAATTTACGGCGTGCAGCTGCAGTCGTGGATCGCGTTATAGCTGTTGGCACCTGTGCCATTTCTGGGGGAGTCTCAAATCTCGGTGACCGGGATGAGGTGCGTGAGATGTTCATGCAGCAAGCCCAACGCCATCACCTGCCGCATCTCCTTCCTAAGAGCCAGCCGATTGACGCTTTCGTGGATGTTGACCTGTACCTGCCGGGTTGCCCCCCCACACCGGAGCTTTTTATGGGGGCATTAACCGGCCCGGAGAATTTTGAAGCCAGCAGCATCGTTTGCCAGGAGTGCGGGCGTAAGAAACTTAAGGATATGCGACCGAAGCATCTTGTCGGCTTTCAGCAGGGGGAGGTGCTGCCTGATATCTGCTTGATCAATCAGGGTTACCTGTGTGTGGGCTCCTCCACACGCGGGGGCTGCCGGGCAATTTGTACACGTGCAGGGCATCCCTGTGTGGGCTGCCGGGGTCCGTCAAACGCTTATATCGAGAAGGAATCTCAGGTGTGGTTTGATAGAATACAGAGTGTATTTGAAAGGATGACGGATATCCCACCGGAAGAGATCAACCAGGCCTTACACTCGCCGCAGCTCTCCCTTTTTCTGTTCCAGTTCGCGGATTATATGAACGGCAACCGCCCCCACCGACCGAAAGAGAAGGTGCTGTGAGATGACAACACTACGATTTCCCCTCAGCCGTATTGAAGGCCATGCCCGTGTTGAAATGGAAGTGCAGGATGGCCAGGTGGTCTCCGCTCAATTTCAGGCGATTGAAATGCGCGGTTTCCGCTATTTTGTTTTAGGTACACCTGCTGAGCAGATGCCGGTGATCGTCCCCCGCATTTGCGGTGTTTGTTCAACCGCTCATCATGTTGCCTCTGTCAAAGCCCTGGAGGATGTCTTTGATGTGACGCCTCCAAAACTGGCACGAGAAATCCGGGAATTATTGCTCTTGGGCCAGCTTATCCAAAACCAGGCGACCTCGCTGTTCATCTTTACCATGCCCGACCGGGTGGATGCTAACAGCATTTTCAGTATGGGAAAAGACGAAGCAGACCCTGCACAGCGACTAAGCATGGCTCAGCGCGCCTTGAAGGTCAGGCAGATGGGCACCAAGCTGATCACGCTGGCTGGTGGTCAGTTCATCCACCCGGTCAAGGCGATCATTGGGGGCGTCATCAGTGGGATCAAAAAAGAGCCGGCTGATTCGATGTTGACAGAATTGAAAGAGATGCTGCCGGTGGTGTGTACCCTGTTTGATGCTTACTGGGAGATGTCCATGGCGATGAAAGAGCGCATTGGCACATGGGGAGATGATCAACCGGCGTATTACATTGCCTCGACCGGGCGCACACGTCCGGAATTGGACAGCGACACCATCAGGATTTTAGGCCCAGACGGGAATGAACGGGCAAGTTTTTCACCAAACCTTTTCCGTAACTACCTTGAATATGAAGATACGCCGTACAGCTATGCGGGACAGACCAGTTACCAGGGACAGGTCATGCGGGCAAACAGCCTGGCAAGGATCAACCTGACTATTTCCATGGGGACTCCATTAGCAGATGAATACCTTCAGAAACTGACCGACAGCTTTGGGAAGCCAGCCCATCCAATCCTACTTTTTGACCTGTGCCGCGGGATCGAGCTGGTGTATGCTTTTGAACGGGCAATCGAGATGCTCTCCAAGGACCTCGATTACGAAGATACCTCACTGCCCTACACCGTGAAGGATGGCGAGGGATATGGTCTTGTGGAAGCACCACGAGGTCCATTGATCCATCATTATGTCGTCAAAGATGGCCTGATCGAAAATGCGGAATTCATCATTCCCACC
>CAYTXE010000006.1:38120-40569 GCA_964441045.1 uncultured Candidatus Brevefilum sp. | reverse complement strand
TCAACAACATCATCCGGGCATAATTCTATGAACAAATACCCGCCCAGCCAGACCACCAGACCATCATCAATGGGGTTAATTGGCAAAATATCAACAGGGACCACTAAATAGATCAAAGCGCCAATCGGGAGCAATTTTATTAAAGGACTCACCCGATCATCCTTCAAAAGGCGGACAATCAAGCGCAAATTATTATATAAGCCCTTAAAGAACCCTTCATTCGCTTTACGCGCCTGGTCAAGGGGATTATTTGTGTTGTTTTCAAACATTTACCTATCCTCCATTTCTTTTAAACATATGCTGACGCCGCCAATTGATGATCGGGGCAGCCATCCTTCGTAAGCCATATTTGAGTACGATCGGCGACAACCAATGCCCACCCTCTCGATAATGCACTCGCAGCATCTCTGGCCAGCAGCGGTCATCCGCTGCAATCGTCTTCGCGTCACCATGCAGGCGAAAGCTTGCCCATGTGTGACCTGGCAGGTATACAAGGAGAGCCTGCTGCGCTATCCGAACCCACAGATCATAATCCATCGCGAAATAAAAACTGGGGTCAAGCGGACCGACCCTGTGCCATAGGTCCGCTCTGAAAAAGGATGACTGTTGTGGAATGTGGACATAACCCCGTCTCAGGCGTGATAGATTAGTCTGTGCTGCTGGGAATTGTCCGATCCTGCGCCCCTGTGCGTCAATAAAGTCACAATCACCGTAAACCATTCCAATCTCTGGATGATTTTCCAGGCAGTCCACAGCCTCAGATACAGCTCCTGGTTGATAAATATCATCTGAGTTCAGCCAAGCAAGATACTTCCCCTTCGCTCTGGCAAACCCTTTGTTGATGGCATCCGTTTGCCCCTTATCAGGGATCGACTCCCAATAGCTGAGGCTATTTTCGTATTCCTGGATAATCTCAACACTGCCGTCTGAAGAACCGCCGTCAATGATGCTATATTCAAGGTTGGGGTAATCCTGTGACAGCACCGATTCAATCGTCAGGCGTAAAAATTTTTCCTGGTTGAATGATGGGGTCACAATAGAGACCAGTGGTTTCTCAGACATTTTTATATGAATCACTTTTAACTCAGCAAGATCGGTTCGTCATTTCTCGCTCGATAAGCGCGCCCTAATTATACTGAGAATAGAAAATAAACAAAGGATTCGTAAATCAAATATGCTGTATCTAATATCAATTGCCCTGGTTTACGATAAAGATGGACGCTTCGCCCCCTTTTGAGCTGTAAATCCAGGTAAGCCACTTACCACGCGAATCAAAACATAAATCATAAAGAATAGCTGGTGCCGCTTGATCAAGATAAATCACCTTTAAATTCTGAGCCTGCATCCACTCTACAAATGCCTCTGATGTTTCAAATTCTGGAATATCTGCACTGCAGAAATTCGCCACCTGGCGATCTGCTAAAAATACAACCGACGGGGTACAAGTCAACACATAGTCGCCCGGCTCCGTGACATCTCTTAATACCAGTGATGCCGCTTCACGCGGGTCTTCTCCTAATTTGCGATGTGTGAAAGTCATTATGCTTGTTTTTAGCAGTAAAGCGGATGCCAATAACAGCAATAATGCCATCCACTGCCATTTTGGATAATTTGAAGATCGCCTGAACAAGAGATAAGTCAAGATTACCCAGCATAAAAATACAGTCATCCCCAGCCGGATGGCTTCATCTCCCTGAATGAACGCTGCAACCAGCACAACACTCAACACCCCAATCCAAGCCCATTTTTCCCATGACTTCTTCAGGTTGTCCAGCACAGCTTTAACACCAATGATTGCCAGGGAATAGATCACAAAGTGGAACAGGCGAAAGTACCCTACTCGAACCAGCGTCCTGGCGATGCCAGCATTAAGCGGAATAATCCAAATGACATGGAGGATCGCCAAGGGAATTTTCTTTTGTTGAATAAGTGCGATCAGGCCTCGAACCACCAATAAAGCAAGGAAGATCGCATAACGCCGATAATATGCTGTCAGGTATAAACCCGGTAAAGTTTTGATCCCCTCCCAAAGCCGGCTTAAGTACGCTTCGGGATTGCGTGAGATTGCCTTAAAAACAGAATAATCATTATCTTCTGGCGTGCCAAATAATTCCCGTGCAACATGATAGCTCTCAATGGGGGCATCAAAACGGCCTTCCGATTCCGGCATATCCACTTCCTGCCCCTGTTCAAAGGCAGTGTAAGACCGCTCACTCAAGCCTGTATCAAAATCACCTGTCACAGCCCCGCGAAAGACCACATAGCCAACAGAAAGTGCCAGGAAAGGGATCAATACCGCCAGCAGCAAGCGCCACCAGCGGTGATGCCTGGCACCAAACCAGACCACGAATACAGCCAGGACAGCGATGAGAATCATCGCATCTCCGCGTGTCAGCATCCCCAGTCCCAGCCAGAAGGATGCCCACCAGACATGCTTGATCTCCTTTGT
>CAYTXE010000006.1:0-38020 GCA_964441045.1 uncultured Candidatus Brevefilum sp. | reverse complement strand
TGACCTGAAAGCATATCCCTGCCGTTGACAATATAATACGTTTCATCCCAGGGGGAGATATCACTGATATTAGGCAAAAACCAGGGTAAATACAACAGAACAGCAAGGAGATAGATATAAAAAAACGGCTCCGAAAACAGGTCTTTTAACCCACGCCGGATGTTGATCCATAATTTTAATAGATGATTTTTATTTACTTGATCACTCATAGCGAATCACTCTCGTTGAAGAAATTAATATTATTTGAAAAATTTCAATCATTCCTCGTCTTGCATCTGCCAGTGAATTCCCTGTTGGTCCACAACTATTCGTTTCTTCTGAAGGAGAATTTTTCGGCGAGTTTTTCGATACCACAAGAATACTCCACCCAAACCCAATACACCCCCCACAGCCTGGATCCATTTGTACCAGATAGCCAGAACAGCTTTTGGCTCAATTTGCCAGGCCTGCTTAAAATGCTGCAATGCCTCCTTCGGCATACCTGAATCAATCAACCTCTTGGCAGAAAATATATGCAGTCCAGCCCTGATCTTTTGGTCATAATCTTGAAAGACAGCAATAAATGAGTCTTCTTTCCGCAATCCATCCACGAACGAAAAAGCCTCATCCACAAATTGGGCTGATTGGGCAATGGTCTTAGCATCCTCATGTGTGCGCTCAACGGCCCAATAGGCATCAATATGCCGAATTGGATGAGCTGCTGCAATACGCACCCAAAGCTCATGATCCAATATCAGGTGACTCTCAGGACGAAGGTAATTCGCATCGTCGAGGGCTTTTTTGCGCATAAATACTGCCGGCTGCAGTAAAACATTGAACGCCAGCAGGTCATCAAGCGAATATTGCCGGTATGGATGCCAATCAAGCAGGCGTCCTTCGCCATCAACCATGACCCCATTTCCATACACCATACCCAGGTTTGGGTTTGCAATCAATGCATCGACTGCCTGGCTGACCACATCACACTGGTAATAAACATCATCGGAATTGATCCAGGCAACGATCTCCCCGGTCGTTTTATGAAAACCCTTATTTATGGCATCCGCCTGCCCCTGGTCCTTCTCTGAAGACCAGTAAGCCAGCCGGTTCTCGTAGCGTTTGATGATCGCCTGACTATCATCAGTGGATCCACCGTCAATGACGATGTATTCGATATGAGGATAGTCCTGGCATAGAACTGAAAGCAGGGTCTCTTCTAAGTACTGAGCCTGGTTGTATGATGGCGTGACAATCGAAACAAGGGGTGTATTCATCGGTATCAAAACAAATGCTCATAGTCGACCTTGGGAAAAATATCAAGCTTTCCGCCCACGGTCGCATCCAGGATTTGACGTCCATCCGCCCGGAAAGCTTTTCTTGCCATGCGGTAAGCGCGTTCGGAGCCAGCCAGATCAGGCAATTGCCATCGAAATCCTTTTCCAAAATAATTAGAAGCAAAATGGTTGGGGTCCTCCCCCTGTGAGGTCACCACGGTATTTGCGGGGCCTTTTGTAGTAAAGTTATGGTCCACTCCAATCAAGATCGCCTTGGAAAAACCCAAGAAATAGGCTAACTGCAGGCTGACATATGTGACGGTGAACCCTTCAAACAACCGCCCAGTAGCATCCCCGTTAAAATCCTCAGGCAGCGTGTAATCCGTGTCTAAAAATAAAGTCTCAGGGCCTGCCTTGAAATATTTACGTGCGCGCCAGCTGATAAATTTTGTGATATCCAGCGTTTGCATTTCTGCGTGGCACTGCTCCAAGACCAGGTCATTCACCGAGACAAGGCACGAGGAACGAAACTGATAGTCATCAAAAGCCAGGTAGATACGGTTCATCCCAATTGTGAATTCACCTGCAAGCTTGCTGAGGTCCGTCTTACGCAAACTCGGTCCATTGCCAACCACAAAGCAGCGTTCACCAGCGAACTTATTTCGCCAGGTCTCCAATCGTTGCTTATTCTTCATCCAAACCGGGGAGAATATCCGGGCCAATAAATGCCGGTCGCGGTTGTACCATGACCAATACCGGTCTGAAACCTTCTGCCATATTGAGTCTGGTAATAACTTCTTAAAGGTTTGCTTCACAGACACTGCTTACTCCGTACTCAATCGAGCTGTCGCACCGCCATCAACAATGAGTGCCTGTCCGGTCATGAAGGAAGATTGTTTGTTGTCTGCCAGGAAATAGATCGAACGGGCGATCTCCTCTGGCTGCCCTACCCTGCCGTTCACAGTTTTACGAGCTAAGTTATCTAACCGAACCATTACATCGCCATCTCCAGCTATTCCTCGCTCAAAACTAGCTCGCAGCATGGGTGTATCCACCGCACCTGGCAAAACTGCATTTACTCTGATGTCATCCAGTGCAAATTCTATCGCCATGGCTCGTGTTAAGGATAATAATCCGCCTTTACTGGCTGCATAGGAAGCGATACCAGCAGATGTGGCCACAGCATGGACGGATGACACATTCACAATAGCGCCGCCACCCCTTGCCTTCAGTAACGGGTAAGCCAATTTCACGCCTAAAAACACGGACCGAAGATTGGAAGCCATCACCATATCCCACTCTTCAACAGTCGTTTCCATAAGGGGTTTGCCAATTTGAATAGCAGCATTATGAACAACAGCATCCAGGCTTTCGGTAAATCCAGACACTTGGCTAAAAATCACTTCCAGCCGTTCAGGGAGGGAAATATCTGACTGAATATAAATACCATTTTCTGGGAAAGCCTCATATTTAGGTGCTCGATCCACACCGATCACCTTCCACCCCTCATCTGCGAAGACCTTAACCGTTGCACGGCCGATACCCCCCGCAGCACCTGTGATCAATAATACCCTTGATTCGTTTTCAACCAATTTGTTTTTCCTTTCTAACTTGACCAAAATGACGTTCAGTCTGCCTTGTTTTTTCCACACACAACAAACGTTTTCATCATAAATTATTCTGAAAACTGCGCTTTCAACGTTTCTAATGCATTTATTGGGATATCCAATCCAATGAGAAGATTCTTGATTGTGTTCCAGTGAACCCTCTCCCTGAACTTCGGGCTTGAATTGGCATTATGCGGTGCGAGGAGTACCTGATCCATTGAAAGCAGGGGGCTATCTGCTGGCAAAGGTTCCTCTTCAAAGACATCCATTGCCGCACCATACAACTCCCCGTTCTGCAAAGCAGCCACCAGGGCTGGTTGATCCACAATCGGACCTCTTGCTGTGTTGATCAATACTGCATCTGGCTTGCAAAGGGCTAATCGTTCTGCATTGATCAAATGTTTACTGGTTGGATTGAGTGTGCAGTTAACGCTGATATAATCAGCTCGCTCCAGCAGTGATACAAGGTCAGTCATTTCAACCTCATATTTCTGCAAGAATTCAGGTGGAATTTCAACAATGTCATTGCCTAAAAGTTTCATCCCAAACATACTCGCCCGATGGATCACCGCCCTCCCCACATTCCCAACGCCAATCACACCCAGAGTACACTCACTGAGGGTTTTACCATTGAGCTTTTCCCAGTGCCCGGCTTTCATCTGGCCATCCAGCCAGGGGATTTGACGGGCAAACGCCAGCATATACCCGAGAACGCTTTCAGAGACTGGGATCGAAAATGCGTTCGGTGTGTTGCCAACCATCACACCCAGGTCCTTTGCTGCGACTTGGTCTATTGAATCAATACCCGTCCCCCATTTTGAAATCACGCTCAAACGCGGTGCGCAGGCTTCAATCACACGGCGTGTATAACAATCATCCCCACATATCGTCCCTTCAAAAGAACCAGCATAGGCAAGAATTTCTTTTTCAGAAAGACGCTCATTGACATCTGCAATAACCAAATGTAAATCATATGACTCCAACACCCCTCGAAACCGAGTCATTTCCGGTAAGATGTAGGGAGCAGAAATTAATACCGTCTTCATAAGTGATCTCCTAAAGGCTGTCCTCTGTGATTATTCTTGAATCTACTCAACCATAAAGCTGGTGAAATATTGTCTCAGCCATGATGAAGTCTAGTTCCTCATCAATATCTAAAGCCTCAGCGGGGGGAATCTCAAACATTAAAGGATGTTCACCCAACCGGTTTCCGCGTGTAAGGAGCGTTTGTCGCGAAAAGAGATAAATACAGGAATTTTCCTCATAGATAGGAGGCAGGTCTTGTGTACGTAATAAAACACTCGGATCGTGATTTAGGGGCTGCCCATCCTTATCCCACAGCCTGGTTTGAAGGCGAGTCACACCGAATAAGGAATCGTACTGGGATTTATTCTCAAAAAATATCCTAATAGCAGATGAGACCGTCTCAGAACGCAAAAGCGGGTTGGTTGAATGCGTCTGCAGGTAATATTCCGACTGAATCACCCCGGAATCGTGAATTAGAATTTCATTCATCGGGACGTTTTCACCACGTAAATGTTGTGGTCGCAGATGAATAATAACATCTGGAAAAAACCGTTCCAATCCCGCCATGATCACAGGACTGTCTGTGTCAACCATGATTGCATCCAGTCCAGGCACAGATTTCAGGGTCTTAAGAATGTGATGAAACAGAGGTTCACCTGCAAAGGGGCGATAGTTTTTCCCTGGAACACGTTCTGAGTGATGCCGCATGGGTATCAGGGCTACGATTTTTTTCGTCATTTTGTCACTCACAAATTTTATTGATCAGGTTTTTATTATATCGTATACAATCTTTGCCTGTATGACGTTAATTATCAGTCCAACGAAAAAATTTTTTCCGAAATAATCACGCCACGAGAAAACAACTTTTCATTATTCTTATTCATTAGGCAGGATAAATGGTTTTCCATTCAACAATCCTTCCGAGATCACCTGCATGGTAACCGAATTCTCAGGCAAGAGGTCCTGCCAGGAAAAGGCTTTCAGCCGTACAAAACCCGGCCAGATGTCATCGGGCTCAATATAGCGATTAAAAGACAAGGATGTGCGGTACAGCTGATAAAAAAGGAAACGGCGTGAATTGATCTGATGTTCTTTCAATACAGGTACAGTATCAGCATCCAGGAATTTTTCCAGCTGTGCCATATAATCCCTTTGTGATTTCGGGAAATAGACTGTGTCTAATTGTGTGAAACGGGCTTTTCCAGCGCATAATACTGGTGCGCCCATAATCGAAGCTTCCATCCCGATCGTTGAGTTGTAAATCATCACGAATTTTGCACGCTGTATCATTTCATACGAGCTGAAATGCACATCCGGTCCAACGGAAATCACGTTTGGCAGCTGGTCCACGCCTTTTGAACTAACCCAATCCGCAACGTTTTCCTGGCTGATCTTTCCAGGGCGGGATTCATCTGGATGCGCCCTGATCACAAACAGGGTTTCAGGATGTGACTTGATCACCCGAAGCACCTTATCCAACCATGCGAACATATGCGAAAAGATGACATTAGCATGGGGCTGGCTGGTATCAAAGATAACATTAGTGAAAATCGGGACTATTTGCTGGAAAGAATCAATTTTTTGGATGAAATCCTCATCCAACCCGGTCATCTCTGGCCAAAACTGCACACCGGCCATACTGAAGTCTCCTTTGAAGCGGTGGGAAAGGTATTCATCCAATTCCTTGTTTTGCTTATCAGAAAGCTGGAAATCTTCTGAGATATCCACTGAATAGGCTGTGGCTTCTCCTTCTGTGAAAAAGCCTGAAAATGGGAGCAAACCAACCTCATGGGAATAAACTGGTGTGCCGAATTTTCGAGCCATCCATCGAGCGGTTCCCTCCGGAAACTGCATCCCATTGAACACCAAAACAGAGGTGGGATTCATTTCGAGTAATAAGCGCTCAAACTCCATGGCAACTTTGTATGCAGATAAAATGTAGTGACTGTATAGTATCTGGGTGTCATGATCATCATCTAAATGATGACGGCGCAGGATCCAACGCATTGAAGGCAGACATAAATCTCCCAAAGGAATCCCATCATAGCGAAAGTGGCGCAGCCTCGCTAATTCAAGATTTTGTAATGATTTTGCTAAGTCAGAAGAGGGAAAGTAATCCATTCGCCGAATTTTTGACTTGGTATAGATTGCTTTAGATTGTTTCAGGCACTCCTGACATGGTGGAATTTTCCTTACATCCAATTGGTCAGTGCCCAAAACACAGCGCGTCATCCCACGCTGGCAGACAAAATTGACCACATTAACACCTTGCAAACGCAGAGACCACCCCGTTAACATCGCATATGCCGCATTTAAACTCAGCCCCGATATTCTTGTAGAAGCATTAAAAGAAACCACTATCTTATTAGTGTCGGGTTTCGGAGCTTGTTTGGCGACTATCTTTGCCATACGGCGTATGTCACGATTAACATCCCCTCGAAGACTCTTTTCTTTAAAGAATTGATCAAAGTGCTTGATAAACTTCATCTGGTGACTCAAATTCTAAATGCTGTATCGACGCAGTTTTTTCAGCGAAGATTGTTCACTTTCATAAACCTGCTTTTCTCCATCCCCCATCGCTTTTTCTGTTACACGGATATATTTTACGAGTGTGCGCACACCATGCGGTTCTACAGAAGCCGCCTGGTCAGAACCCCACATTGCCCGGTCAAGCGTAACATGCCGCTCAACAAGGCATGCGCCCATCGCCACCGCCAATGCAGAAGGAACCAATCCAACCTCGTGCCCGGAATATCCGATCGGGCAGGGGAACTTATCCTCAAGTGTCTTGATCATTTGTAAATTCAACTCTTCAGGTGGGCAGGGGTAGCTGCTTGTGGTGTGGCATATCAGGAGATTATCAATATCAAGTATTGCCACAGCTTCTTCAATCTCAGCCATGGTGGACATCCCCGTTGAAAGGATTACAGGCCGGCCTGTCTTTTTGATCGCTCGCAATAGTTCGTGATCGGTTATCAAAGCCGATGGTACCTTATGTGCAGGCGGTGAAAACGCGTCCATAAATTCCAGGGATGGAACATCCCATGAGCTGGCGAGCCAATCAATCCCCACTGATTTACAGTAGGCATCAATTTCCTCATAATCAGCCTGACCGAATTCCACTATATGACGATATTCAAGATAGGAGATATAACCCCAGGGTGTATCCCGCATTTGATTCTTTTGATGATCGGGAACGCAGATCTCTGGTGTGCGTTTCTGGAACTTCACAGCATCCACACCAGCTTCAACAGCAGCATTGATCAATTCTTTGGCTGTCTGAACACTGCCATTGTGATTGATCCCAACCTCAGCAACAATAAAGGTCGGGTGTCCATCCCCTACCATGCGGTCCCCAAGCTTAATTTCTCGTTTCATATCTTTCTCCTAATTTTGTGCTTATCATGCACAACAAATATCTATCAATATCGCGTTAAGATCAGGTCGCAGATTTCCCGCACAGCCCCATGACCCCCAGGCTTTGTGAGAACCTGATCAGCTTTTCGCCGCGCATCAGGATGTGCATCTGAGACAACAACGGCACATGCTACTATCTCAAAACAAGGCAGGTCATTGACATCATTCCCAACATAAATGGTTTCATCTGGACTGGTCTCGGTTTCCTCAAGGTATGCTTTTAATATCTTATTTTTATCACCCACGCTATGAAAATAAGGTAATCCGATCTTCCTCGCACGAGCAGCAACCACAGGGTTAGGTTCGGAAGAAATAATGACCGCTTTAACTCCAGCTTCCAGAAGCATCTCAATGCCCGTTCCATCCCCTCGGTGCGCCGCCACACTCTCAACGCCGGACTGATCAACCCACACTCTGTTATCTGTCATTACACCGTCAAAATCAAAAACAACCAGCGAGATTTTTTCAGGCCATGGGCGTGGAGTGCGCCCCGGGTGGACCATATCCAAATCCCTCTCACGGACAACTCGTTCAAAGTACGCCCAATCTCGCAGATCATCAAGGTCTACTGTGAATGATGGGTCTATATATGCAGGTAAGATTGTTTCACCGGTCATTGAGTTTTTTCGGGTGATCACTTCGGGTCGTATCACTTCAATATGCCCTGTTTGCCAGAAAACTGGGGGCAGTTTTTGTCTGGGCGCATTATAGGGCTCATCCATATCATCCACTTTTAGTAAAGGTCGCATCAGGCCTTCTGGATTGATACGCCACATCTTGTGTGGATTTTGCCCGGCTGGCACAACGCCGCGGACTGAATCGGCCTCTGGATGATGCAAAAGTATCTCAATAGCCCGGTCGACAAGGTCCTTTGGACGGATTGGTGAAGTCGGCCTTAACTGTACAACTAAATCAGGTCGATATACCTCATTCTTTTCCAACCACCGCAAAGCATGATCGAAAACCGGCAGGTCGGTTGTATCATCCTGAGCCAGTTCCACCGGCCGCATAAAAGGAACTTCAGCATCAAAAGTGCGTGCCACATCCGCAATCTCATGGTCTTCAGTTGAAACGATTACCCGTGAGATAAGCTCAGCCTGCAGTCCAGCAGCGATGCTGTATGCAATTAATGGATATCCGGCAAATTCACGGATATTTTTTCGCGGGATACCTTTTGATCCCCCTCGAGCAGGGATGATTGCCAGTATTTCAGGTTTGTTTACCATGCTGTCCACCCCCCATCTACAACCAGGTTGGCACCGGTCATATAAGACGCTGCCTCAGAGGCTAAAAACACAATTGCGCCATTCATCTCATCCAGGTTTGCCATCCGTCCCATCACTGTTCGGGCTGAGTAGGCTTTTAGAAAAGTATCATCATGCTGGTTATAAACACCACCTGGTGTAAGTGCATTCACACGGATATTTTTACCAGCATAGTATGTCGCCAGGTAACGAGTCAATCCCAACACGCCAGCTTTGCTGACCGTATAATAGACTGGCTTATACTGCCGGGAGCCTTCCGGCCGTTCATACAACCGCTGATCTGGCCCAACCAGACCATATGTGGAACAGATATTGATGATGACGCCATCTTCCTGGGATAACATCTGGCGGGAAGCAGCCTGGCATGCTAAGAACATCCCAGTCAGATTGACATCGATAGCTTGCTTCCATGATGCCAGTGGATAGGCTTCAAAGGCGTTGGAGGACTGAGCATCCAGGTTTTCCGGGTCAAATTTCGGATCAAGCGCTGCACTATTCACCAACACATCCAGGCTCCCAAATTCAGATACAGCACTGTGAACCATCTCAGAAACTGAGTCCGGGTTGGTGACGTCCACCTCCACAGCGAGCGAACCGATACCTTCCGAGATTAACATCTTGGCATGATCCTGTGCGGAAGCCTGATCCAGGTCTGCGACAACAACTTTCGCACCTGCCTGACCCAGAGCGCGTGTAAACTGCTTACCCAGCAAACCCGCGCCACCTGTGACCAGGGCTGTACGACCATCTAAAGAAAATTTTTCCATTACATCTGACATGTATTGGTCCTTAAATCACATTTTAGAATGATATTATACCAGTGGAAAGGTTTTCAATCACTGTTCAAGAATCCATCAGGACGAAAATTTTAAAACCTGATAATGCAACCCTTCTGCGCTGAAGTATGTACAGCTTCTGTCATCTTGAGGGCCATAATTCCGTCTTCCAGATTGCAGCGTGACTCCGCTTCCCCATTCACAAGTGCCAGGAAGTGTTGCATCTCATCAAGGAATAACGCATTGCGCTCAAATCCTTCAGGTGGGGCTATGATCTCCCTTTGGTCCCCATCAACATAATAAACTTTAGCCGCACCGCTGGCATTATCCCAGTGAACTGCACCATTTTCACAATTCACCGCTATCCAATGAGCAGGTGGACGCTGAAAATAATCTAGATGCACAGAACCAATCCCCTCGTTTGCCAATTTCAGCGAGATCTCAGCGACATCCTCTACATCCAGTTCAAGATCCGAGACATGCCCAGTCATCGCTGCAAGGGACTCCACCTCACCAAATAACCAACGCACATAATCCAGCGGATGACATAATGTATTTACAACGCCACCGCCCAGATCCCTTCGAGCAGCATAACCCAGGCGATAATCTTCCCAGGGATGCCATCCAGGTAAGTATTCCCCCCAATGGACTCGAAACGACAGCAAGCGCCCTATACCCCCGGATGCAATCAGTTCTTTAATCCGCTCCAACACAGGATGAAATCGGAATTGAAACCCGACCAGAGTTTTAAGGTGATCTTTCAACACAATCCTGCTCAACGTTTCAATTCGCTCATCCCATTTTGCGGCGATAGGCTTTTCAATAAATAAGTGACACCCTGCCTTGGCTGCTGGAAGTGCAATGTCTAAATGCAGCGCAGTTGGATTGGCAATGATCACAGCATCCGGTTTTTGCGCCAAAGCGACACCCAAATCTGTCTCCACCGGGAAGACTGTTAACTCCTCCTCTGGCAAGGTGCTGTGACCAGTCCTGAAAAGCATGATATCCCGCTGACCCAGGGCAACGAGATTCCGTAGATGGCGTCTGCCAATTGATCCCAATCCTGCAATTAAGATCTTCAATTTACGTTTCCTATTCATTCAGCACAAAGATAGCAATGGTTCAAGAATATGATGATATGCATAAAACGATGCCTTAATTAAGCCATCGATAAAAACGATTGACAACTCCTTGCATGAGATACCTGATCCACCTGACCTGAGCCATGCGATTCATGAACCCTTTTGATTGCTTGACCTCTTTTCCAACTTTAGCAGATAATCCTACCTGAGCTGCTAAATCTGCCACTTCTTCAGAAATGACATTACCCATCAGGCGAACTGTTTGTTCTCGTGTACACAAACGTAAGTAACCCTTCGCATCCATGCGCTTATCCAGTTCCAGCATCCTACCCATTACCCGATCGCTCCAACCATCAGGCAGCATTTCATCCAGAACTTCCTGGACAACCACTATTGGGCAGACCACCTGGAAGTGATGTGCAGACACCCAGGCCTTCAACCCCCGATACTTAACAATCACATCCTCAATTCCTGCAACCTCAGATTCATATGTTTCCCAGGTCCGACCAGAATTGATGATATATTCCTCTTCCCACTTGCGTGGCATTAATAATCCCCGTTTCGTTTCTATCTCTGGTTGATCAGCGAAAGCCAGCGTGCTCTCAGAACCAATCGCCACCCGCTCACGTATGTAGAATCCCGTTACTGCACCTACTTTTGGAAAGGTATCAACGATGGCCAAATGCGCTCTCAACCACCCCGGTAGATGGAATACATCATCATCAGTATAAGCCACGATCTCACCTGGTGCTGAGTTGAAAATTATCTTTAATGCGTTCAACTTGCCTATGTTACGTTTTGAAAGGATCAGATAATCAATAGAGCCCTTTCTATACAGCGACTGTAGATATTCAATCATTTCAGGGCAGCTGCCATTATCAAACACTAATAGGTCAAAGGGTTCTTTCGTGTTAACCAGAATGCTTTCAATCGTCAGGCGTGTTACATCCATTCGTTTCTGAAAATATCCTGCCTGGTGTGGCGCATAGACAAGCACAGCAACCGTTGTTCTTGCTGGTGAAAAATCCAGCGTTTGACCTCGAGAGGGGTTTTGTCCAATACGTGGCATATATTTCTGATCTTTCTAAAAATACGTTTACTTGCGCTGATCTAATTTGTAGATCAGCCATCCTTTTATTTCATTAAAAGCTTTCACCGGGTGAAATATGGCAAATGCAAGCCTCCCCAAAATTCGGGAATGCAGCCATGTCAGCGGAAATATCTCCACCTCTCGCCAGAAAGTGTGCCAATCCAAAGGCTTGCGACGCAGCTGCTCATCCTCCAATATATGTGTGGCATCTGACAAAACAAAAATTGTCCGACGCCCACCCGCCAAACGCACATTAACCTGGGTTTCGGGTTGATGAAAATGGATGATGCCACCAGGAAGATGTCTATAGTCATGGTTTTGATGGACGATCGTAAGCGTCTTCGTCATATCAACCACCGGCCAATGCTCCCAGCGTGCTTTGAATATCATCCAGTTGTCCCAGCCGGCCCGTCCTACTGCAAAATCCGGGAGATCCACAAAGCAAGACCGGGGGAAAATGAAATAGTCACTACCTGTTTGACCATGCAGCCTCCCTTTCTGATGAACTCTTTCTTCTAACGCGCCATCCCAATCATTAGTAAAGGATATGGGTGATTCCACATCCAAATCCCAACGTTGACCAATGCCCAGAAATTGCGATTTTCTGCTTGCGATCAGTTGTAAAGAATCAAGAATGCCCGGCAGAAAAAGGATATCTGCATTAACATAAGCCAGGTAAGGGGAGTTGTTGACCTGTCGGGCGAGATCAAAGATCGAACTGATCAAGGGCGTCCCCAGGTCATTGCATTTCACATCTGGCAGATGCAGGATGCTAAGTTCATTACAAACATCACCAATCCCGAGCTCATTTCCGATCACAACGACTTCGATTCCCTCACCCAAAGCCAACCAGTTGAGCAGTGCATTGCGCTGGATCATACTAATGTGTGGATCCACGAACGGCTTCGGGGCAGTGAACAGGGTTAATTGTGGCACAGAAACACACTACCTTTACCGTAAATAAAATGAAAATCCACAATGATTTTCCCTTTGATTTCTACGGTTAATTTGAATCTTGGCATAAATTTCTCTTCAATCAAAGCTGTAATGCAATTATAACACCTGGCATGTTCATTCATTCTTCTCAGAAAATCATTTAATCTGGATCTACTTTCTACAGACCAGGAATGATTCCGATCAATAATCCACTGTGAAGCTTTCAGATCCTCCTAAGATCGGATGTTCAGGTTTCATCTACAACTTCCATTCCCAACTGTTCCTGCCTGCTAATAAATTTAATGAAAGATTGAGTTGCAGACCTTTTTTTGATTGGATCAACCAATAACAGGCAACATCCTCAATGACGGGCTTTCATAGGCGCTCATCAACATCCTTGAATGACTTATGTGAAATATTCGCATTGATCTGAAGGTATTCAGAGTGTTTCTCGAGAAGCGTAAGGATATCAGGTAGAGAAAATTCATCTGTATTATCAAAATATTGATAAATTTTGCGAATCAACATCAGGTCTTCAGCAGTATCCACAGTCAAGCGCAATTGACCAATATCAGGATCATGATCAACCAGCAGGATCCGGAAACGTCCAGCCTCATCATAAAGATAGGGCATGACATGTTCCCGTTCGTATTTCTCATCGGCCTCCCGCCAGGCACGTGCCAAGGCGTCAAATGTGACGACTTCTGTATCCATGCCGATGGGTGTGGTGCGCTCCCAGGGGGGCGGTAGTCGATTGGCAGCAAAATCTACGTTTGAGTCAAAAAATGCCTTGATGGTTCTGTCAATTTCATTTGGGTCAATTAGTGGACAATCCGCTGTCAGGCGCACCACTGTAGCGGCTTTGAAGTTAAGAGCCGCCTGGTAATATCGATCCAGAACATCCATTGGATCACCCCTGAAGCAGGGAAATCCCCTCTCACGGCAAAACGCTGCCACAGGATCATCACTTGGGTCAGTTGTGGTTGCCACAACAACCATCCCGACCATTTTTGCACGCCGGGCACGAACGACAACCTGGTAGAGCATTGGCTCCCCGCCAATTGGCATTAAAACCTTGCCTGGTAGACGGCTGGAACCCATACGAGCCTGGATGATGGCGACAACGGAAGGATCTCTGGGCTTATCCATTATCACCGTTACTCTTGAAAAAGGGCGCACTGCATCCCAGCGATATCAGGGTAAACGCCTTTTTCATGCCAGCAACACTTTGTTTTTTCATAAGTAATACCCCTACCAAACAGGTTGATTTACTGAGCATCCATTAATATGACCTGGATTGTAGCGCAAGACAACAAAATACCCAAAATAACAGCTCCTGATGCATATTTATCAATCCTGTACCAATCTTATAAAAAATATCTTAAGAATAAAAACTGAATAAATACCGTGATTTGAACTTCAGAACTTGCCACATTAAACCGAGTTCTGCTTCACTGCCATTTGGTAAGCAGCTAACAAATTGCCAACGCTCTTCTGCCAATCTGCGCGCTCCTCAGCCAATCTCCGAGCTCGCTTACCCATTTGCATCAATTCGGGTTCTTCTGCCATTACCAATAATTTTTCCTTTAACGAATTTTCATCCCCATCTCGAAAAAGATGTCCCACTTCACCAGGCTTGACCCATTCCTTGTTGCTGGGGATATCTGATGTCAGGACTGGTCGCCCACAAGCCAGCGCTTCCAACAGCGAAACTGAAGAGCCATCGCAGTGTGAAGGACTCACAAAGAGGTTTGCAGCACCATATATTTTCGGCAGCTCATGACGCTCTTGCCAACCCAAGAAACGAACATGATCTCTCACTGGTGCCAGGATTTGATGTATCTCTTTGGATTGCGGTCCATCCCCCACAAGCAAAAGCCGCAGATTCTCATTTTCCTTTACTGCAGCAACGAAAGCAGCTGCCAAAACATCCACTCCATAAATTGGTGACCAGGTTCGGTTGCACAGAATGGTGAATTCTTCATCCCAGCCAATTAATTTTCGATATTCCACCCCTGCGATTTGGGCATTTTGTGGTGAGAAGTGATCCAAGTCCACACCCCATGGAAAGCGCACCATGTTTGAGGATGAGAATCCATATCGAGCAGCTTCATCTAACACAGCCTGGCAGTCCCCTAAGAATATGTCCGTATGATCAAGCGTGAATTGTGTCGCCAGGCGCATCCAGGGACTTCTCTTCGCCCGAAACAATAGGTCTGACCCCCAGGACATGGACACCAGGGGATGAAATTCAGCAAGGGCTCCCAATAAAGCCGGACCCTGCACCGGTCCTGCGTGCACCAGGTCAGGCTGTACATCGTCAAGTATCGTTTGAAATTGTTCTTTCCCACCCTGCCAACCGCGCCAATAAGACCATTCTGGCTGCCCCCCAGGCCAGCCAATTTCTGTTATCCCTCTGGGTGTATCCGGGACACACGGCAGCCGCCTTAAAGCAAAGACATGATGCTGCGTCCCTGCCAGGGCATTAAGAAATCTTTGGTCATGCGGGGTGTCCCGCTCAGTAAAATAAAGAATTCGCATCAGGTCACAATTTCTGTGTCATTGTTAGACGATTGTATTTCACGGACGTCCAAACTGAGTCCAGCGCAATTCCTGACCGGATGGGATGCGCTCCAGCGCCTTCAAGCCGATCACATCCTGAACTTCGTAGGGAAGAATGGCGCCCTCAGTCGCCGGCCGGAGCACATCAATCATCTCATAGGTAATGAGTTCACCAGGCAGGATCGTCCGGGCTGCTCTCAGGCAGCGCCGCTGGATAATAACTGTCTCTTGCTCATTCGCTGCAACAATTTTATCGCCCGAACCCAGAGCTCGCTCAAGCTGCCTGGTTGCATTGACCATGTCAGCCCATGATCCCGGGTTCATGGCAAACGGATGATCAGGACCAACTCTATCATTGTCATCCGTGAAATGTTTCTCAATCACCCTTGCGCCCAGGGAAACCGCACCTAAAACAGTTGCATGACCATGCGTATGATCTGACAACCCCAAAACCAAATCCGGAAACATGCTTCGGTAAGTCTTGAGAACGTTCAAATGAATATTATCGAAATTTCCATCCGCAGCGGTGTAATTGGTATTGCACTGCATCAGGACAAGCTGCGGGTTGATCGCCAAAATGGCATGGACTGCCCGTTGAACGTCACCAATGTCCGATGCGCCAGTCGCAAGCAGCACAGGTTTGCCTTTACGAGCAATGTATTCACAAGCTTCTATCCAGGTTATATCTCCTGAGCCAATCTTATATGCTGGCACATAAGATTCCAGCATATCGATCGCTTCAAAATCATAGGGAGAAGAAAAATAATCGATGCCGACCGCATCACAGGTCTTCTTCAGTATCGGCGTCCAATCAAAGGGAATTGACGCAGATGCATAGACCTCAGAAACAGATTTCTTCCATTTCGCCTGGTGAGAAACCTGCGCATTCATATGGGTAAACCCATAATCGGAGACAATTTTTGGTGCCTGGAAATTCTGGAACTTCGCCGCATCAGCACCTGCCTCTTTTGCCAACCGAATCAACATCTTGGCTCGTTCCAGGCTGCCATCATGGTTGGCAGCGATATCAGCGATGAAATATGTTGGGCGATTTTCCCCAATAGTATTATTGCCAATTTTTATATTCATCTTTACTCCTTGGTCCAAATTCACAACGATAGGGAAAATTAAGCAGCGAGACTTTTTAAGAAATTTGGATACCCTTCCTGCCAACGCTGGTACAGTCTGTTAATACCTTCGTCCACGGAAGGAAGATCGTATCCGAGTGCATCCTGAACTTTATCAGGTCTGAGATGCAGATTCAATGATCGCGAGGCACCACGGTTGATGTCCCCTCCCCTTACGGGCTCAACTAATCCGGGATCAAATCCAAACCTGGTGGCAATCCGTAAGCCAAAGTCATACTTACTTAATTTTTCAGGGCTGACCACATGGAACAGACCCGTCAGGTCAGTTTCAACCATCTCCACAAGGATGGACGCCAGATCCTCTACATAGAGAGGAGAAAAAAAGGTATCAGTAAATCCCTTAACTGGTTCTTCAACCTTCAAATGGTTGTAGAAGAATTCAGATAAGCTGCGTGAACCCGAGAGACTCCATCCAAAAAAAACAACCCTGGCGATTATGGCATTCTGGTTGGCATCCAAAACAGCACGTTCCCCAGCCATCTTTGTACAAGCATAGATACTTAGCGGGTTTGTTGGATCAGACTCCACATAGCCCCCTTTTTGACCATCAAATACTGCATCCGTGGAGATATGCAAAAAACGAATTCCCCAACGATCCGCTGCATCAGCTAAAACACCTGGGATTTCACCATTAAGCTGAAGGGTCATGTCTGGTTTGTTACGTGCTGTATCCATATTCGCGATGGCAGCACAATGAATAATGGCTTCCGGTCTGACAGACTTAATGGCTTTCAACGCGTCCCCAATATTCAACAAATCAAGCGACATAAAATCAAATGGGACTCCTTGCAGCCTTCTTGAATGCGCTAAGCCTGTGACTGAATGGCCTTGTTTGCTGGCTACCAGGCTTAAGTTCAGGCCTAACAGACCAGTGGCACCCGTGACTAGCAGCCGCATACCTACACCAGGCCCTCTTCCGAATCCAATGTCTTTGATGCAACCATTTTTTGGATTTCTTCCAGCGTTAACCACACTGAATTATTATCACTGGCGTAATGAAAACCGTCCGGAAGTCGTTCCCCCTCATCGGACCAGTGATGCCCAAACCATAATGCAGCCGCTGGTTGAACAACATACATATCCGCCAATTCCACCGTTGTTCGCGCCTCATCCGTAGAGATCAACACTTCATGGAGTTTTTCACCAGGGCGAATACCAATCACCCTGACCCTGGCATTCGGGGCGATCGCCTCAGCAAGTTCCACCATTTTCATAGAGGGGATTTTTGGAACGAATACCTCGCCCCCCTGCATTTCTTCAATACAGCGGATGACAAAATCTACACCCTGGTCCAGCGAAATCCAGAACCGCGTCATCCTCTCGTCTGTTAGGGTTACCTCACCTACCTCGCGCTGTTTGATGAATAAAGGCACCACACTGCCGCGGGAACCAACGACATTCCCATACCGGACGCAGCTAAACCTGGTTTTCATACCCCCAGCATAGGCATTGCTCTGTACCATCAATTTTTCAGCAGCCAGCTTCGTGGCACCATAAAGATTAATGGGGTTGACCGCTTTATCTGTGCTGAGTGCAAGCACCTTTTCCACTCCAGCATCCAAAGCAGCATCAACCACATTACTGCTCCCCAGGATGTTGGTCTTGACCGCTTCCATAGGGTTATATTCACAGGCTGGAACTTGCTTCAATGCAGCAGCATGCACCACGATATCGACACCATTGAATGCGCGCCGCAACCTTGGCAGATCACGTACATCACCAATGAAATAACGTAAATTTGGATGGTCAAATCCCCCTGTGCGCATCTCATGCTGTTTTAATTCATCCCGGCTGTAAACGATCAAGCGCTGGGGGTGATACTTCTCCATCATCACAGCTACAAATTTCTTACCAAAGGAACCAGTGCCTCCGGTTACCAGAATGTTCTTATTGGTCCAATCCATACTTTTTCTCCTGGGAATTTTTAACAAATTATACTATCGGTGCTGAGCTAAATGTTTGATGTTCATCCTCAGCTTTTCTGACAACGATCAGCGGATATTGCCCAACGCGACCCAAAACATGCGGGAAACATTCCTCCAACCAGTACAATACTTTTAACAGAAAACGTCCACCCCAATCTGGATAAATCACAGATCTTAGGAATGGAACACTAACACTACGCCAGACCAGGATTTTGTGATCCATTTTGCCAGCCAGTGCTTGTGTCAGACTTTCAGCTGTGAGTTTCTCAACAAAAGTGCCATTGGGGTTGGTATCTCCATTAGTTTCTTGTTTAATTGTTTCTTTTATTGGCTCAGAATTATCTTTTGATTCAAGCTCTTGATTTTTGAATTTTACCATCCACCACCTGCGTAGTCGTTTCACGGAATGCAAGAAACCAGAAAGTCGTGTCATCAATGGTGAATTGGTCCATCCGTTCACCACGACCATCTGCTTGCCTGGGTTTAAGGTGCGGTAAAGTTCATAATATGCAGGGAATTTATCTTCCATGGGTACATGATGAATGGTATGCATCGAAACTATTCCATCGAAAACTTCTGATTTAAAGGGTAAGTGGGTAATATCCCCAACCACATAATAGCCGCGGGTACCCAATTGCTTCCGTGCCTCCTTCAACGCAACGATAGAAAGATCCATACATACCCGTGCATGATAACCCTCTGAGTAAGTCAGGTACTCAGGATATTGCACAGGACCAGAACCTGCATCCAGTATATAGCGGCCCTCAGATACCAAATGGCGATTCACACGCATATGACACCGGTAAATGTAATCACGCGAGACAGGCCGTAAATCTTCAAACTGGACATTTTGGTAAAACGCTTCCTCATCCATCTGCCAGCCTACACGGTCATAAAATTCTCTGACGTCCCTTTTTTTATTGCCTTTGATCATTAATTCCTCATACTGGTATCTTTGATAAACGTCGCATCACGATTTTCTGAAGTTTCCTTCCTACCTAAATCCACTGTGTAGATAATCAAAAAGAGTGATAGTCTATTGAAACGATATTCAAAAGCCTTAAATAATTTGAAAGGAAGGTTTTATCCAGTATGCACCTGAAAACACCCAAAACATTTCTATCTTACCATTCCAAAGGTTTTCCAACGAGGGCTTTCATTGTCATACCATATCGTTTTTCACCTTCAGGACTAAGCACATACTCAATTGGACGGTTTTTAAATTCTTCACGAAAATCTGACAATCGCCAGGGGAACGGCCTGGGAAATTCAAAGAAGAACAAATAGGCATAACGCCAGGACAACTCAACTTGCTCCTGGGTCAATCTGGCAGCTTTTATATCCCTCAAGATACTTTGCAATACCTCAAAATAATTATCCCAGGACTCGGGATCTGTTGTAAATCCACGGTTTCTATAATGGGTTTTTCCTGAAACCACGACCGGTATTCCACGCATGGTCATTTCTAAACCGACTGTGGTGGTGTAGACTAATCCCAAATCTGTGATCTCCAGAAGATCATAGGTGTTGATTTTTTCCTCAGGTTTGACAAGGTGAATATGATCGGGAATTTCTTCCAATTTTTCGTTAATCACATCAACCATTGAGGTCCCATGTATCAATGTTTCGCCCGGGTGTACCCTGATGACCAGCTGAACATCCTTGCGGTCAACGAAATACATTACTGTCCGCTCTATCCATTCAGCCATGCTCTCGCTGAAGATCTGCCGGCCCAGGGTCAAGCTGTCACCCAAAACATTGGTTGCCAACAGGATGACCGGTCGGTCATCCAATGTCAGTTTTTTCCGCACTGCGGTTCCGCCTTCAGTAGGCGTGCCCTGCCACTTACGGGAAAAATTCTTCCAAGTCTTAGCACCTTTTCTTGCTGTGAAAAGGTCTTGCAGCTGTTGCACTTGGGCATCGGTGAGTGGCTCATCGCCTCTTGCTGTCCACAAGTCATCTGTATCATGCTGCATGATCTCAGCGTTTTGTGCCAGCCAAATGCGTTCACGCTGATCACTGAACTCGAAAGTTACTCTTGGAATACCAAGATGCTGTGCTACTCGATAAACGATACCCATCTCCTGAATGGTACCGTTCGGAAGAATGACGATATCCGGTTGATGGGCCACCAGCCATGCCCTTGCATTTCGAGCAGCTTCCAGGTTGCGTTGATATCGGAGTTTGTAAATTTCCTCATCTTTGGATATATCTTCCACCTGCAATGTGTATTGTGCATCATATAGGCTGACTTGCTCAACTGCTTCCATGAGATCTGGTGAAAGGTTTTTTGAAAATGGCTTCACATCCAATAAAGACTGTACCTTTAATATTGAACTCGCAGCACTCAGCACCTGTCGGGCATACAAATTTTGTTTACGCAGTTCAAACCTTTGAATTGGTTTATCCCAACTTGCATAGGGCAAAAAAGAAAACGTTACCTTATGGCCTTTACCAGCCAGCACGACCCCCAACAGCATGGTGAAATCAATCCAGAAGTGCAGGGAAGTAAAAAGGAATACTTTTTTGCCCGACCCTGCAGCATCTGAAAAGCCTTTAGCCTGTCGAACAGCCTCTGGCAGCTCAGATTTTAGGAAATCCAGATTGAAATGCGCCTGCCATGGTTTATGCCTTTGCACCAGATACCAGTAAAGTTCAGCTGTATAAGGCAGTTCACCTAAAATGTTCTTGATTTGTTTTCGGTTCATAGGATCATTCTTCTATCTTCTCTATTTTCCAATCCAATTGCGGGCGAACAGGACCCAGGCGTTTCTCAGGCCAGTGTGAACCTGGAGCGCCAGCAGCATTCACCGTAAAGGTCAGCGCTTTGTCATCCTGGAAGAAGCGTTGTATACGATAAGAACTTGCATTCACGCCCAAAACAAACCGCCCTTCATTCATTAAATTTGGAGGAATATGGCACCTGCTGATATAGCGCCCGGCTGGTCGAGTAGCATATTTTTGATAGGTTGCTGAGTCATCGGTATCAAAAGAGGTGAAGACAAATTCTCCCCTTGTTGTCATCATATACAAGCCTACTCGTAAATTATTAACCGCACTGGTTAAGTGATATTCCATTGTAATATCGAACCCATCAGCAGCATTAACCGTATCAACCACTTCTCCCTTTGTGTTAAGCACCCGCAGGGCTGTCGGTCGGAAAGGATTTCGCTCTTGTGCAAACTCCTCTGAGTGCCAAAAACGTTCTCCTTGCTTGGTCAGACCTAAATTGAGGTAATAATCCACAGCTTCAGGTGTTGGCGCTCGTAAAGCAATCCTCCCCTCATCCAGCACAATCGCCTCCTGTGTCAGCCTTAGGATGGCAGACATGTTATGACTCACGAATAATACCGTACGACCTTGCTGGGCTACATCATTCATCTTCCCCAAACACTTACGCTGGAACTCTGCATCACCTACTGCTAACACCTCATCCACGACAAGAATCTCTGGCTCAAGATGAGCTGCCACTGCAAACGCCAATCGCAGGTACATACCGCTTGAAAACCGTTTAACAGGAGTATCGATGAACTTCCCAACTTCTGAAAATTCGACGATCTCATCAAACTTCCGAGTGATCTCTTCCCGCCGCATTCCAAGGATGGCACCATTCAAATAAATATTCTCTCTACCGGAAAGTTCGGGGTGGAACCCCGTCCCGACTTCAAGCAGCGACCCCACTCGACCGTGAATCTCGCCAAAACCTTCTGTCGGATCGGTTACACGTGAGAGAATTTTTAACAAGGTGCTTTTGCCGGCGCCGTTTCGTCCGATAATCCCCATCACCTGCCCACGTTCCACCTCAAAGGAAACATCCTTTAGTGCCCAGATATACTCAGGACCTTCATATCGGCTCTTCTTAGATCGAGAAAAGAAATGCCCAATTTGTCGGAACTGGAATGTCAAAAAGTCTCGCAAAGTGTCTGGTCGACTTTGCACCAGACCGATTCGATAACGTTTGGAGATATTTTCCACTCTGATAGCAATATCTGACATATTCACCTAAACGATATCAGCGAAGGTTTTTTCCATTCGCCGGAAATAATAGAGACCACTCACCAAAAGAATCATCACCATAACCGCCGAGATCAGACTGGTTGCATCGGGTGGATTCCCACCCAAAAGCGCCCATCGGAAACCCTGGATGATACCCACCATGGGATTAAGACCATACAACACCCGCCACGCACCTTCAGGAATGGTTTCAATTGGATAAACAATCGGTGAAGCATACATCCATACCTGGATCAAGAATGGAACCATGTGTTGGACATCTCTATATTGCACATTCAATGCAGACAGCCATAAACCCACAGATAAAGCTGTCAGGAAGGTAAATATCACGATAGGTATAAGCCAAAGGATATTCCATCCCGGCCAGTATCTATAAAAAGCTGTGACGCCCAACAGCACAATAAAAGAGATTGTAAAATCAACGAGTGCCGCAAATACCGTGGAAAGGGGGATTGCAAGACGAGGAAAATAAATTTTAGTGATCAGGTTAGCATTTCCGACCAGGCTGACGCTGGACCGCTGCAAAGCCGTGGCGAACAATTGCCATGGCAGCAAAGCAGAAAGGGCAAACAATGGATATGGCAATCCTTGAGAAGGCGTTTTCAGCAGCACACCAAAGATGATCGTGAAGATCAACATGGTCAGTAAGGGCTGTAAGATCGCCCAGGCAATCCCTAATACCGCTTGTTTGTACCTCACCTTGATATCTCGCCAGGTCAGAAAAAAAATCAATTCACGATATCGCCATAATTCCTTAAAATCAAACGGCAGCCACCCTTTGGCGGGTTTTAGATAGGTGATCGGGGATTGATTCTTCCTTGGCTGGACGTTTTCCATTAGCTTCCTGTTTTTTATTTTCTGTTCTGGCAATACCAGTCAATTGTTTCTTGCAAGCCCTCTTCAAAATCAGTATGCGCTTCAAAGCCAAACATATCTCTGGCACGACTGGTATCCAGTGCACGTCGCGGCTGTCCATTGGGTTTGCTGGTATCCCAAACCAATCGACCATCAAAACCTGTCATTCGGGCAATCTTCTCCACCAGGTCCTTGATACTGATCTCAAAACCAGAGCCAATATTGACAGGTAAAGATTGATTATATCGTTCTGCTGCCAGGGCTATCCCACGGGCAGCATCTTTCACATAAATGAACTCTCGAGTGGGTGACCCATCTCCCCAAACAACAATGTGATCTTGCCCCTGTTCCTTAGCTTCGATACATTTGCGGATCAAGGCTGGAATCACATGAGAAGTGCGTGGGTTAAAATTATCCCCCGGGCCATACAGGTTGACCGGCAAAAGGAAGATGCTGTTATAGCCATACTGATCACGATAAGCCTGAGACTGCACCAGCAGCATCTTCTTTGCAAGACCATAAGGAGCATTGGTTTCTTCAGGATAACCCTTCCAAAGATCATTCTCACTAAAGGGTACGGGGGTGAATTTTGGATAAGCGCAAACTGTCCCAATGGCAACAAATTTTTCAACGCCAAACTCATATGCCTGATGCAGTAACTGAACTCCCATCATCAAGTTATCATAAAAGAATTCTGCAGGATGTTCTCTGTTTGCACCAATTCCGCCCACATGGGCTGCCAGATGAATGATCACTTCTGGATTGGAGTCAGTCAACATTTGTTGGATCGCATCTTGCTGAACGAGGTCGTAGTCTTCAATCTTAGGAACAAAAATATTCTCCGCTCCCCGCTTCCGCAAATGTTTAATTAAGTATGTCCCAAGAAAACCTGCCCCCCCCGTTACACAAATTCGTTTTTCAGTCCAATCAAATGCCTTGTCCATCGTACCTCTTCTTAATATGTTTTTGATTATCGTTAATGACAAGCTCAACATCCAGACCATTCACTACCAGCGCTGGGGCAAGAATATTTTCCGTCAGGATAAAATGCTGTTCCATGCATGTCAACCGGCAAACATCAGCAATATCTCCATCACCGACAAGTCGAACTGTGCGGATATCAGCCTTTTTTAAGTCATTTAATAGCTGCCGTACGTGATGCTGCACCTGGCGGAAAAGCATAAAGGAATGCTGAACATAAGCCAGTGTCAATCTTGCCCGTAATGATAAACCATCAGGGGTAATAATATAACGTAATTTGCGGCGCCTGGCACGCTTAACCTTAATATAACCCTTTTCAACCAGGCGTTTTAGGTGCCAGTTCACTGTGCCAACTGCAACGCCGAGATCCTCGGCTAATTTAGCCTGGGAAACATCTGGATCAGCCTGAACCTTCTGTAATAGAGCTAAATCACAGAATTTATCATCTTTTAAGTTTATATTTATCATAAATTCAACAATTGAATTATAATCTCAGCGGCTGAATGGTCAAGGAGATGGTACTGATTGGTCCCATTCATCCTGGTTGAAATATCGACATTTGAATGACTTTCCCAATGTTCCTGCTGAATGAAATCATCTCCCTTTTGTAAATACACATGGTCAATCGCCAGGGCTATCTGGAAAACTTTTTTTTGACCGATGGCGATCTCGCAACAACCCTGAAACAATCACCACAAGGCTTAAAACAATGATCAACACCACGCTTGCGTAAAATTCCAGCCGAGGAATGCTGGGATGATAGCGGCTGATGTACCAATTCGTAAAGAATGCCAGGAAGATTCCCTCCATGATCAAACTGCGAGTTAGCCAGCGATCTTTGAGCTTCCTTGCAAAGGTGACTGCCCATCCTGCCACCAATCCCATCCAGGGAAGGAATATTGTCCTGTAGCGAGGATTATCCCATTGATCACCACCCGCACGTGCAGATGCAATAAAGATCCACAACCATACAAGTGCGGTGATAACGATCATCCAGCGCTTCTTTTTTGATCCTTTCATACGCCATACGCTGATCAACGCATAGACCAGGAGAGGCAGCAGGGCATACCACCCCAATGCACGAAATATCCCCAAAGCACGCCATATCCAGGGAGCTGGTGCGGCAATTGCAGCAGGTAAGACCGGTTGAAAAATGCCGTAGATGAGGATAAAGGGGAAATGCAGCCATTCAGGAAGTGCCCCTAAATGAAGTTGAACACGGTTGGACGTTCGGATCGTGACCAATGTATCCCACCACAATACCGCATCCACCCAATACCAGGATAGGTACAGGATGACAGCTATTCCCAGGATAATGATTGCCCATCCTGCAATCTTTATCCATAGTCGGTTGAACTTTGAAGAAAATTCCACCCACATCAGCACCAGCATGACGCCAAGTATAGGAACACCAATTCGAAATGAAAACAGGAACAAACAGCCTGTACTTAATAACATGGTCAGAATGGAAAGCTTGAGCTTCTTACCATCCAGGATATTGACGGTTGCCCAAAACAGGATCGTGAAAATCAGGATGAAGTACGGTTCTCTTAATTGGGCAGCACCCACAAGCAGACCCTCGGGATATAATGCCAGTATCCAGCCAGCCCATTGAGAAACACGCTTGTCAAATCTCCGCTTTAATGCAGACAACAAGAACGGTAAGCTGAGTGTCATCACTCCGGCTGCAATGATAGAGATCAACCAGGGTCGGTAAGCATCAGGACTTATTGTTCGATAGACCAGAGCGCTCAAAGCAAGCATTCCCCCATATTGATCCGTTTGATATTCATCACCAAAAGCTGTCATCAAAGATGCTTCAGATTTCGCCAGGTGCCAGGCATCAGCTTCTCTGCGATAAGTATCCTCAAAAACAAACCCGGCATTTTGAGGGTCTTCATCGTATCCATATCGCGGCATTCCCCAGGCGAAAAACAAACCAAGTGCAAGTCGAAGGACAAAAGCCACCACCATCATCCAGGCAAGCATTTTCGTTCTCCCGGAAATGCACCAGGCAAGATACAGCACGATCCCACAAATGAATATCAACAGGGAAGCTGCCAAAAAACCAGGAATAAAATCCCCGGCAGCTAACACAACTTGAAAGATGCTCCCCAGGATTAAACTAAATCCCACAATAACAGCAATATGAGTAAAATATTTCCGATTGAAGAGCCGTTTTTTCATCTCAGATGTTTACTCCAAACTTTTTTCTTTTTTTGCATGGCGAACCATGTATGAACAGCAACCCACAACACCCAGAAGACAACCGCCGTCTGCAAGGGTACCAGGAAGCGCGGGTTGTCCCCATGATCCAGCATGGATGAGGCGATCGACGTCGCCCAAACAGAACCTGCCAGGAGCCAGTGAAAAGGCTTCAACGCCCAGATTTCGCGCATCCGCTTTGAGAAACAAGCCCCCAAAGAAGTAAGTACAAAAATGATATTCGCACCAAAAAACAAGCCGCGCGCACCAGAGATAGCATAGTCAATCACTGCAGCGGTTGAAGAAGAAGCTATCGCGTTTATATCCCAATAAACAGGAGCACGCCAAAATAGCCACCAACCTCTCAATACGCGGGAGAGATACGCCCAGGGATGGGTCAGGATCAGTTGAATTGAAATCTTTTGTAAAACGCGTGAAAGTTCGTAAAAATTCAGACCCGTGGCTGCCTGCATGGCTGGAATCGCATCCCAAATGGTGTTGCCCTGTGTACCGCGCTCCTGGATACGTTCCTGACGATAATCCAGGTAAACATCTCGAAGTTTAGCATGTTCATCCGGGACATCCTCAAAATAATATCCTGTGTGCTGAATCAGATGATAACCTGACATCGTTGTCAGGCTGAACACATGATAGTTAGATTGGATCCAGAGCATCCACCCGCCGATCAACAGGAGTGCCGGCAGCAATACACCCACCAAAAGACGCCAATTAACCCTCAGCTTCTTATTCTTAAATGTAACTGCCAGAAACACAGCCAGCCAGATCGGCATAAAGATGAATAATGGCCGTGTCAATACTGCCAGGGCAGAGGCTAATCCAATACCCAAACTCATCCAGATTGTCTTGTATTTATCTTCCTGCAGCCATAAGAATGCACCCAATAGGGCTGCTGCCAACCAGAAAGTGGCAAGGGTCTCTGTTAACATATTTGCTTCAAAGAAGAACTGTCCAGGGTTCAGCGTATGCGCCAAAGCCGCAATCCCTCCCACATAAGCTTTTCCACTGGCTTTCCACCCAATCAGGAACCATGTCATTGTGATACACAAACCAAGAACCAGTTGGGCGGCATACACTGCACGATCAGGACCCAGGATGGCCATGAAAGCCGGGTACCCGGGCATGCGTGTACCGTCGTAAACCCTAAAGCCGCCCAGTATGGCATCTGCTGATCGCCGATAGCTGGCACTGTCGCTGTACGACACAACTGGATAAGCAACAAATAATATCACACGCAGTAAAACCGCCACTGCCAGGACAATGCCAATCCACACGCTCAGGTTTCTTTTTTGCTTTCTTACCATATTACTCATATTTTACCTGTGCATTTTCGATGTTATGGGAAATTACTTAATACTCGGTTTGCGCGCTCGCGCCAGGTATATGACTTTGAGACCTTTTGCGCAGTACTGCCCAATTTTTCTCGTTCGGATGAATTGGATATAAGCTCAGCTAATGCGTTCTTCCATGCACCTGTATTATCTGGCGGACAAAACACGGCTGTTGTTTCGTCCAGAACTTCGTGGACCACCGGAAGGTCACTGCTCAGGATAGCTCTGCCTGCTGCCAAATACTCAAACATCTTCATCGGGCTGGCAACATCAGCGGAGTTCCCACCCCCGCTGCCAGCGATGGAAGTGCTGTAGGGCATCAATAACACATCGGAAGCAGCCTGGTACATCGGCAGCCGCGCATTTTCAACAAAGCCTGTCATTGTTACATTACCAATATTTTGCACCTGCAGCCGTTTCTTCCACAAGGTTACATCGGAAGGTTCGCCACCCACCCATAGAAATTGAACCTCCGGCATCCGCCTGGCAAGTTCCATCATCAATTCGATCCCCCGTCCTTGATAAAAATGACCTGTATAACCAGCCGTAAACCCCTCTGGCAATCCTAATTTCTGACGGGCTATTTCGGGCGATGGCAGACCCTGATATCTTTCCAAATCCACACCGTTTGGCGCAATTTTAATATCAATAGAAGAAGGTCGCAGGTTGAAATCCGAGATCAGTGCGTGTCGCAATGCATCCGTATTCGTCAACAAACACTTCTTTGTTCTGGCAGAACAAAACCTACGAAACAACCAGGGGCCAAATCTCCCTGTTACACGATCATGCAGCTCAAGAACAACAGGCAACCCTTGCCAGAGAGCCAGCACTGCAGCTTGCAGCATCCAGGTGTAGACTAAATCTACGTCGTGCTGTCGTGCAAAGCGCAGGGCTTTGAAAGCAAAATCATAACGTTTGAATGTGAGATTTTCAGGGATCCAATAAATGTCGAAGGGGGTTCGTAGACCGTAATGTGTTTGAAGGATATCCCACGAAGTTTCTTGGCGCCCTGGCACCAGCAAGACAACATCATGCCCTAACGAGGTCAACGCATGTGTTGCTTTGACCACTTGCATACTGTTGGCAGTGTTGGACGGAATGAAGGATGCTGCAATACTCAGAATTTTCAAGAAAGCACCTGTGGGGTCAAACTCATGGCAAGATAAAGACGGGAGACAAAGATTACCCTCATCATATCTCGATGTTGACTGAATTTATACCACATGTGAGCTCTTTGTGAATTTTTATAGGATTTGGAGTTTTTAGATTAAGCCAAAAGCTTACTTGACTGAGCTCAACGCGGGAAAGTTGCCCGGAGGCGAATTTGAAGTAGAATTAGAATCAAATATTCGAGTTGACCTTAACCCAACCAGTCTTTCAAGTAAACCTTGTGATCAACCAGGATAAAAATTTCGTAAAATTAAGTGCCTTTAAACAGCCAATCATGATCCAGCTAGGGATTCTGATCGGGAGGGTGACCCCGCGAGATATAGGATTAAAACTGGCCACCTTGATCGGTACGCTTATAGGGAAAAATCGACAGAACCCTATGGTCAAAGCGATTCGAGCCAATCAATGGGTCATCCATAATCAATCACTTGATGCCGAAGCACTGGATGAGATCCCAAAAATTGTATTCCGATCCGCTGCTAAATGTTTTTTTGATTATTTCTACTTCATCTCAAGACCTGAAAAACTTAAGAAAATCGTAGACATCGACCCAAATGCAATGGTTGCCTTTGAACGCATTTGGAATAACGAGCCATGTGTGATTGTCTGTCCTCATCTGAGCAATTTTGATCTGATAGGATATGCATTGAAGCTCAACAATATTAATGTTCAGGTACTGTCCTTTCCAAACCCCAACGTTTCCTATAAGCTTCAGAATCAGCTTCGTGAAAACCTGGGAATTCTTGTCACACCGATGAGTCTGAGCGCTTTCCGCCAGGCAAGGAGAAGGCTGCAGAATGGTGGGACCATCCTGACAGGGCTAGACCGCCCGTTGGAAGGTCAAGGGGAAAACAAATATCAACCATCATTCTTTGGTTATGAAAGCAATTTACCGGTGACTTACGTTCGTATGGCCAAAGAAGCGAAAGCACCAGTTTTTATCATGGCAGCAACCTCGCAACCAGGTGGCAGGTATAGGCTGGAAGGCTCCCATCCAATCTGGATGGAAACAGGGAAGAATCTAAAATCAGAAATATGCACAAATTCAAAACGTGTATTAACCGCAGCAGAACCAATCATTAAAAAATACGCCCATCAATGGTCGATGTTTTACCCGGTTTGGCCGCAGTTCCTGGGTGTATAATTTCATCAAAAGAAGAGGTAAAAAATGCCAAAGGTAGAAAAGCATAAAAGAGAAAATGACATCTTGCTCGGGTTTCTGGAAAGACCAGCATTAAACTGGTTGGCAGCTCACATGCCAGCTTGGGTCACTCCTGATGTTCTAACCTGGCTCGGAATTTCTGCTTCTGTTCTGATCTTTATCAGCTACATCCTGACCCATATCAGCCCTTATTTCTTATGGCTGGCCAGTGTTGGATTCCTGCTCAATTGGATAGGGGACAGCCTGGATGGGACTCTGGCACGATATCGGAAAATTGAACGTCCGCGCTATGGATTCTTAATCGATCACTGGGTTGATGCTATCAGCACAGTGCTGATCTTCATTGGTCTGGGCATTTCTCCCTATGTTGACCTGGTAGTAGCGAGTATGGGAGTTATTGCTTATCTCCTCTTATCCATCATGGTATACCTGATCACTTATGTTACGGGTATCTTCCAGATCACAAGTGCAAAAATTGGCCCGACAGAGATCCGAGTCCTGGCTATCCTGTCAAATACCATGCTTTTTTTCGTGGGCAATCTCACCTTTGAACTTCCCTGGATCGGGACGACCAGCCTATATACGCTGATTGTTGGCACCCTGTCAGTTGTCATGCTGCTTTATTTCCTGATCAACACCGGAATCCATGCTCGCAGGTTAGCACTCCTCGATGGAAAACGATTGGAAAGAAAACAAGCGAAGCAGCTTGAGGAAAAGAAGAAAGAGTCCCCTGAAACCCAATCCAGTACACCTTGAAATCTTTAAATATATAAAATTATTAAAGAACCAACATAAACACCATGATAAAAATCCTGCACTTTGCTGACGCACATATCGATATGGCCAACTACGGAAGACATGACCCGGAATCCGGCTTGCCCATGCGTGTGATGGATTTTTTAAGCTCTTTGGATGAAATCGTTCAAACAGCCATTGATACCAATGTAGACATGGCTATCTTCGCTGGCGATGCCTATAAAGACCGGTCCCCAAAGCCGACTTTTCAACGAGAGTGGGACAAGCGCATCATGCAGCTATCTCGTGCCGGGATCCTGACGCTATTGCTAACCGGGAACCACGACATTTCTCCGGCAACAGGTCGTGCTCACGCCATACAGGAATTTGAAACACTTCAAGTTCCTAATGTGCTGGTATTGAATAAACCACAATTTCTGACCCCATCTGATCTGAATGATTTGCCCGTCCAGGTGTTAGCGCTGCCATGGATATCACGTTCCGGGTTGATAGCCAGCCTGGAACTTGATGGAACAGACCCCGGAAAAGTATACAAAGAATTGGGGAATCGTCTCAGTACCCTGGTGGCGAATTGGTTGGCAGAAGCGGATCCGAATTTGCCTATCATCATGACCGCTCACGCCTCAGTGGAAGGTGCCAAATACGGCTCTGAACGTATGGTCATACTGGGTAAAGATCTTGTTTTACCGCCAGCATTGGTCAAAGACAAACGCTTGGATTATGTTGCCCTTGGTCATATCCATAAACCCCAGAATCTGAACGAAGGAAGCCATCCCCCGGTAATTTACCCTGGCTCGATCGAACGGGTCGATTTTGGTGAGGTTAAAGATAAAAAATATTTCATCATAGCAGAGGTTTCCAAAGGGAAGACAAATGTCGACTGGCGAGAGCTGAAAAATATCCGGCCATTTGTTGATATATTTGTGAAACTGGAATCAGACCAGGGGATTAACCAAAAGATTCAATCCTCGCTGCCTCCAAAGGAAGAAATTGAAGATGCGATTGTTCGGATGATAATCGAATACCCACATGAATGGGAAGCCCTGATTGACGAAACCGCATTGCGATCGCTGACATCATCCGCTTTTGAATTTCATTTGGTCAAGCGTTCACAGATGGAGGCGAGAGTACGTTTGCCGGAGGGACGTGCTGCCAGCAGCCTGGGTGAAGCCGAACTCCTGGATCTTTACTGGAAGGTTATCCATAGAGATCTCAAGGCTGAAACACAGCTAAGACTTAATCAGCTGGCGAAGACCATTATTGATGAGGTACATACCCGGGGGTGAGCATCCGAATGGGATGTGAAAAGGAATTTCACATCTCTATTCTGACACAAAAGCTGCTTGACAATCAATTATGTTTTCCGTATAATTTCATACGCATTCCTCGATAGCTCAATTGGTAGAGCAAGCGGCTGTTAACTGCTGGGTTCCAGGTTCGAGTCCTGGTCGAGGAGTTTTTTAAAAATCTCTGGGGAACATTGATTTTACGCTCAAATCCAGAGAACAACCTACCCGTTACATGCCAGGTTTCGTGAACAATGTTCAAATATGGAGCACATCCTGCCAGCCAACTATAATTTAATCTCATTGACAAATTGATTTTTAGAATTGCCCATAAGGAAATTTTTTGTGTTATAATCCTTGTGGTAAATCTATTAATTATCAATAGAATAAAGCAATCTTTCTCCTGCCCCTGGTTCACGCCGGCCGGGGGTTTTTTGTTTCAATGATACAGCATCTGATCAAACTGATTTTTTCACCTTACGTAAACCAAACAGTAGCATCAATCACCTGTCACCAACCTATGATTTCCACAGATTAATGTTCAATCCCAAATGACGAAAACCCACCGGATCATGCACTCTATACGCGTCATGTCAAATCCTCATACACCAAAAATTTTCCATTATAATAATGCCATCTAAACCCGCCAGCACATTAAATACGTTAGCAATCAGGAAAATATTATGAAAAAGATCACAAAATCCCTGTTTGTCCCATTTCTCCTTTCAGTATTTATGCTCACAGCTTGCTCTCAACCTGATGCTGACAGTGAAAACAAATCAGAAGAAACAATTCTGGAAGCTGAGACGGAACATCACAACGAAGAAACCTCCGAAAATGCACAGATGGAAGCTCTGATTACCGAAAAGATTGGAGACTGCCACCGGTTTGGCTTCATTCTCTCAAAAAATAAAACCAAAGAAGAATGGTCAGCCACCATTGATCGAATGATCGCAAAAGGTGCTGAGATCAACGCAGAAGAAAAGGAACGCATTATTGAATGGCTGGTCTCGCAGAATGAATGAAAATTAATTAAATCGGTAGACGAGACAACTGTTTTGTCGTATGCTTAATGCCCAAACTATAGCGGAATAACCAAAGGAGGTTATCCATGATCAAAGACATCTTAAGAGAAGCTGTTGAACGCATGCAATCTGCTTTGGATTCACTTGAAGAAGATTTGTCCGGCATTCGCACTGGGCGTGCCTCCCCAGCACTGGTTGAGCGGCTGCCAGTTAATTACTATGGCACGAACACCCCCATGATCCAGCTTGCTTCGATCAGTGTACCGGAACCCCGCCAATTGCTTATCCGCCCCTTTGACCCAGCCTCACTCAAGGATATTGAACGAGCCATCATGGTATCAGACCTGGGTTTGACACCCAATAACGATGGAAAGGTCATTCGCTTATCATTGCCCCAGCTCACTGAGGAACGTCGACGTGAACTCGTTCGTGTGGTGCACAATCGCATGGAGGAGACACGCGTGCAAATCCGCAATATCCGAAGAGACCTGATCAAAGACCTTCGGGAATTTGAAAAGGAAAGCCTTATTTCTGAGGATGATGAGGAGCGTGGCAAGAAAGAACTTCAGGAGCTGACGGACAAGCTAAATAGTAAGGTTGGTGAGGTTGGCGATCGCAAAGAGAAAGAGATAATGGAAGTTTAACCTTAAATGACTTCTAAAGGAAATTCTCAAACACCCGAAAACATTCCCCGCCATGTTGCCATCATTATGGATGGTAATGGACGATGGGCTAAGCAGCGTGGATTACCGCGTATAGCTGGTCATCGAGCAGGTACGGAAAACCTGCGGAACATCATCCGTGCCAGCACAGAATTCGGCATTGAATTCCTGACCCTGTATGCCTTTTCCACCGAGAACTGGTCGCGCCCCAAAGCGGAGGTCACCGGGTTGATGAACATTCTTTCAGATGTGATTGACCGGGAAATGGCTGAATTGAATAAGGAAGGCGCTCGGCTCATGCATATCGGTCACCTGGATGGCCTTTCAAAAACCCTGCAGGACAAAGTCAGACATGCCATCGACCTAACCAGGGATAATAAAGGCATCACCATCGTGCTGGCCTTCAACTACGGTGGGCGTGACGAGATCATCCATGCCTTTAAGCATTTACTCGCTGATGATGTTAAAGCAGAAGATGTGAATGCAGAATTGATAAGCAAATATATGTTCACCAGAGACATCCCTGATCCAGACCTGGTCATCCGAACTTCTGGAGAACAACGAACCAGCAATTTCCTGACCTGGCAGACAGTTTATTCTGAATGGTGCTTTCCAAAGGTTTATTGGCCCGACTTTAATAAGGAGGAGCTGCGTAAGGCACTTCTAGACTATGCCGACCGTGATCGGCGTTTCGGCGGTCTGGAAAAATAGTTGTGAGCCTTTCCTGAAATAAGCACATGTTATCCCAACGAGTAAAAGCGGTCGTAATTTTTGTGCCGCTTACACTGATCATGATCTACATTGGCGGCTGGGCTTTCAATGGTTTTATCACGATCATCCTGCTGCTGGCTGCAATTGAATACACTCATTTATTCTTTCATATGGGTTATCTTTCATCACTCCCGATACTCATTGCGGGAGTGCTGCTGTTCATCCTCCAGCGCTGGATTTGGAATGGGAAGCATCTCGACATTTTCGTTTCAGCCATTATATTTCTGACGGCCGTCACAGCCCTGATTGAGTATGAACTTGGGATCAAAAAGGCAGCAGTTGGTTTTGCAGTTACCCTGGCAGGCTCATTGTATCTTGGTTGGGTGGGCAGCTTTTTTATTGCACTGAGGGCGCTTCCTTTTGGTTTAGGGTGGATGCTTACCGCCCTCCCTGCTACCTGGCTGGTTGATAACGGCGCATACTTCTTCGGGCGTTGGTTTGGCAAAGCAAAGATGGCACCCAACCTAAGCCCGGGAAAGACTTGGGCGGGGTTCATAGGCGGAATCCTGTCCGGCACACTCAGCGGATTGCTGCTGGTCTTGTTGTGGCGTGCAGTGGGCTTCCTCCCAACTGACACACCCATCTGGCAGGGTGCAGTGATGGGGTTGGTTGTGGCTGTGTTAACCCCCGTTGGAGATCTGCTCATCAGCCTGCTTAAGCGCACTGCCGATGTCAAAGACACAGGAAACCTGATCCCAGGTCACGGTGGGGTCCTTGACCGCATTGACACCTGGATCTGGGGCGCGATGCTTGGCTATTATCTTGTACGAATATTCAGTTTATAGGAATTTGGTGATTGGGGAATCAGGTATTGGGGAATCAGGTATTTGGTATATTGCTTTTCAGCTTTGAGCTTTCAACTTTCAGCTATAAACTATCGCCTATCAGCTATGCCCTATCAGCTGCCAATTCCCATTCGCCACTCACGAATTAAGGCAACCCAAAATAAATTTCCCACTCACCACCGGCGGACTGTATGGTCTGCGAACTCATCCCAACGATCACAATCCATGTCTTTCCTGGCTTTAACGCCAATGGATCACCCTCTGATGTTTCAAACAGGATGGGACGATCTGGGCTCGAGACTCGCCACGTGCCGTAAGTCATCCTGCCATTTCGGAAAAGCAGAACAGGCTGGTAGTCAGCCGTATCACGCAGGATGATGTCGTGCAAAGTAGACGTGTGTTCAATATAATCAGCGTACATCACCACAATGTTATCAAACATGACCGGCTGGTCATTGTTGCGGTCGGTCATCAGACCTAAATCCAGCCCATCCTCAGTCTCACCCTCCATCCATAAGCGGTAATTTTGCGCTTCGATATCGTATTGCCACTGCATGATGCTGAAATCAGCGTATTCCACCCGCAGCAGCTTCCCATCTACGTCGCCAGCAAGAGGCTCCTGTTGAAAGAACATCCCCTGCAGGTCAGGTGTGCTGCTGTCAATGTCTTTACTCACAGCATACTCCGTCAGGTCAGCTGAATTGGTAAAGACACCCGTAGCATCGTGGGTCGCCTCACCGCACATCGGCGGACAGGGCACTTCAAGAAATGCCAGGGCTCGATCCCCCAATGCATCAAACAGCACCTCATCTACCTGTGGATCGGCATCGCCATAGGCGAGGATACCCTGATAGAAGTTGACCAGCTGGGCATCCACCAGACGACCTGACCGGACTGGGCCTATCATATCTGCATCCTCCCCGTAATAAACGGCGAGGAATCGGTTCATCTGGTGACCAATAAAGTATTCAAAAACAATATCTGCACTGGTCAGTCCAGCATGTGGACGCCCCGATCGAGGCCAATTAGAAACCTTAACCATGACCGGGCGACGCTCAAGTTTCGTTGGATCGTTCACAGGCAGCCCTGTGAGTGGGTTAACACCAGGGTCAAAATTTCCGTAAGGCGTAGGTGATGGTGTGGTCGTCGCAGGGAACGTTGGGGTAAGAGTAAATGTCACACTTGCGGTCGGCTGCAGTGTGGCTGTCCTTGTTAGTGTGATTGTCGGCTCAGGCGTGGATATATCCGCTTCGGCAATTGATAACATACCCTCTGGCTCTGAGGGTGCACTGGAACAGGCACAGAGGAACAGAATGATGAGAAATGCTAAAACAACACGCTTATACATAATCAAATTGTAACATCGCCGCTCATTCCCCCGAACAAAACCTTCCATAGACCTCAGCGGCATTAAATTCCCCTTGATATTCGCCGATATCGTTTTCTACATCGTGCCACAGCTCACAGACCGCCCAATCATAGACGCCTCCGCTGCGCTCACTGAGATATTTGCTTGTCCGTAAAGCATTATCCAGGCGCCCGGCTCTCAAATAACCCTCAATGAACACAAATAACTCTGTAACTTCATTGGACTGGTCCTCAAGCCGGAACGCCTTATCCCCTAACTCACCTACTGTTACCCATTCTCCTCGCTGCGCAGCCAGTTCAGCCTCTTCGAAATACATGCACCAGGTTTCCACCGATTCAATTTCAAACAAATTCAACGGGGGTGTGACGGTATCCGCAACCTCAGTCTGGATGACGGATAAATTTGATAGGGAAAGTGCTGGGATCATTCTGTCAGGAAAATTTTCCGGGAGTCGCTCAGGATGTTCATCATCCAGAACTCGCAAACAACCGGGTGGTTCATAATACACAACCAGTATTTGGTCAGTTGATCCAATGAATTGAACAGACCGAATTGTTTGCTCGATGGGTAAGCCGGGCTGCAGTTCAGGAATTTCACGCCCAAGACGAACACTCAAATACTGCACAATATAGTCGATCTGGCTAGCTTTATTATCCGGTGCATAGGTCCAATTTAATATCGCCGTCAATGAGTCGTCTTCATTAAGACTGATTGTTTGCAAGTCATTGATCACAAGCGATGTCCCAGGGGCAAGTCCGGGAACGCGCTGGATCAACTGCCGGAAATAGCGCTGGGTTACCAGCCATTCATTGCGGTATGCGTTTGCATTCCAGAAATGCGCACCCGTAGACCCACCTACAAGCACAGCTATGATAAAAATCGTAATAAATCGGATAAAGCGAGAACGAGGTTTGAAAAGAAAATGCAGGATCCCGGTAAAAAATAATGCAACCCAGGGGATAAAAGCAAGTGTAAAACGGCTTTTAAACGGTGAGCTGACATCAATATCCAGGTTTGTGAGCCAGAAGGTCCACCCAGCAAAAAGAAGCCCTATTAACCCAATAAACAGCGCTGAAAAGCCAAAAGAATCTGGCTCTCCAGACTTTCGATTATCCCGATCTTTTTTTCGTTGGTAAAAAAACAGAATGATCAATACAAGAATGGTCGTCAGGATGGATAATCCAAGGTAAAGCAGCCAGAATAGTAAACCAAATTCACCGCTTGAAAAGCTGGTTAAGGCAGCCCCCCATGCACCGAACACCGCTTCAAAAAACTGGTTTAATATCCCAGCCAGCCAATCAAGCAGCACAAAACCTGATTCACCAACGCCCAAAGGTTGGTACGTGGGAAATTTAAAGATGAAGACACGCCAGATGATAAAAACCAGGGTCGCCAGCCAATACGGCACAAGCTGTAAAATACTCCTGCCAACCCGTTTTTCTAATTCAATACCCTTCTCACGAATTGTCAACCAGATCAGGAGAGGCCGCACGATTTCCCATCCTAAAAAGTATTCAATCGTAAATTGACTGGTCACAAGTGC
>CAYTXE010000005.1:33595-41153 GCA_964441045.1 uncultured Candidatus Brevefilum sp. | reverse complement strand
GGTGGCAGCACTCCCGCTGACTCCAGCTACAATTGGGAAGAAAGCAGCCAAAACAGCCACCTGAGCAATCGTATTTTCAAAAAGGCTTAATACTGCTGCAGATATCAGGGCTGTCACCAGGTTAAGTACCAACCAGGGCAAGCGAGTCTTCATCGCAGAAAAAAGCGGCACATCCGCTGGCTGCTCTTTAGGAATACCACCCAGGCGATAGATATCCTCGGTTGCTTCATCTTCCAAAACATCCAGCAAGTCATCATAAGTGATTATGCCAACCAGTTTCCCTACATCGTCTACCACAGGCAAAGCCAGTAAATCATAACGCTGCATCAATCGGGCTACTTCTTCCTGATCGGCCGCTACCTGGATTGAAATCGGATCTTGATCCATAATTCCGCGAATAATCGTGCCTGGCTTGGCAACCACCAGGTCGCGCAGTGAGACCACGCCTACAAGAAAATCCTGATCATCCTGGACAAAGAGATAGTAAATATTTTCAGATGCTGGAGAAAGGTGACGTAAGTGCCAGATCGCCTCATCAACGGTCATATCCTGCTGGATGTGCACATCCAGCGCAGTCATCACCCCGCCGGCTGTTTCATCCGGATGTTCCAGCAGGTAACGCACCTCATCAGATTCATCTATACGTTGTAAGACTTTTTCAGCCTGCTCAGACGAAATATCCCCCAAAAGGTCTGCCGCCTCGTCAGGCTCCATTTCATCCACGATCTCGACCAGACGATCTGTTTCCATGCGGTTGGCGATCTCGAAAACATCTTCATCCTCCAACTCTTCAAAAATATCGGCTGAGTTTTCGGGGTTCAACAGGGGTAAAATTTCCTGCTGCTGCTCAGGTCGGAGGTCCGAAAATATATCAGCCTGATCAGAACGTCTTAAGGATTCAAGCAGAGAAGTAACCTCATCCCAATGTCCCTCTGAAAGTTCTACTCGAATCTTTTCAAGAACATCATCCATTTTGATTGAATCAATGATCGCCATCGCAACCTCCCACTTTGGGGTATTTCAGTAAAAATAAAAGACCGTCACGGTGAAGATATCGTGAAGGTCTTCCAGAACCAGGTGTTCAGGTCAGGTGCACATAGGATTACATCGAGAATCCTCCCACAGGCAGCGCATCTGAATGATCTTTTAAATATCTGTCACCAACAAAATCGTCAACATCCATGACAGCTTAATTATACACAAAATCCAGGAAAGCAACGCAGGTTTTCTAGGGTTAATTCTGATGAATTCCCTCGTTTGTCAGTGTTCGCGATGACAGGTACCGGGGAGATCCCCGCAATCTTTCTCAATGGCAACCTAAAATTATATAAAAGAGATTTACCAATTCATCTGTGACTTGAAAACTTCTCAGGATATATTTGCCAGGGCAAAGGTCCACATATCGGAGAATTCTTCAATCAGTTTCGCAGTCGGTTTACCGACACCATGCCCCGCGCGCGTCTCGATCCTGAGCAGTACGGGGGCATCACCACTCTGCGCCGCTTGCAGTTTCGCACCAAATTTATAGCTGTGCGCCGGGAACACACGGTCATCATGGTCGCCAGTCATCACCATCGTGGGTGGGTAATGGACACCCTCTCGTATGTTGTGATATGGAGAATACGCCCACAGCGTCTCAAATTCTTGTGGGTTTTCCGGGGACCCATAATCCGAAACCCATGCCCACCCAATGGTGAATTTGTGGAAGCGGAGCATGTCCATCACACCAACATTCGGAAGACATACGCCAAACAAATCAGGGCGCTGTGTCAGGCAGGCGCCGACCAGCAAGCCGCCGTTGCTCCGACCGCCAATCACCAGGCGCCTGGTGCAGGTGTAACCTTCTTCGATCAGGAATTCAGCCGCTGAGATGAAATCATCAAAAACATTTTGCTTATTCTGTTTCATGCCAGCCTCATGCCATTCCCGGCCGTATTCCCCACCCCCGCGCAGATGTGCCTGGGCATAGATCCCCCCCATCTCCATCCACACAAGATTGGGGACGCTGAAGCTAACTGGAAGGGAGATATTGAAACCGCCGTACCCGTACAGATAGGTAGGGGTGTCTCCATTGATCTCAATTTCTTTACGATGGCTGATGAACATCGGAACGCGTGTGCCATCTTTGCTTTTGTAGAAGACCTGCTCGGTGATGTAATCCTCAGGGTCAAAGGATACTTGCGGTTTCCGAAATACTGCTTTCTCCCGTTCATCAAAATCAAAGTGATAAATTGCACCAGGTGTGGTGAAGCCGGAAAATTGATAGAAGGTCTCAGTGTCATCACTTCGACCAGTAAACCCTACAACCATCCCCAAGCCTGGCAAGACCAGGTCCCCATCAGGGTTACCATCAACTTTAAAGAAACGCACCTTGTGTGCAGCATGGTGTAAATAGGTGCAAACAAAACGCCTCCCAACAAAATCAACAAATTCCAGCTTATCCTCATGCTCAGGGATGATCTCCATCCATTGGTCGGGTTCAGGGCTTCCTAGGTCAATCCGCACCAATCGATTCTGGGGGGCGTTGTGATCCGTCTTGAAGAAGAACTGGTCCCCTTGATTACCAATCAACTCGTATTCAGCATCAAAAAGCGGCAGCAGCTCCACAACTTCAGCGTTGGGATCGGAAAGGTCAAGGTAAAACACCCCGTTCTCAGCTGCTGTACCGTGCCAGACGTAGATGATCAAATAACGCCCATCTTCCGTCACTTCGCCGTTAAAACCCCACTCCTTTTGGTCGGGTCGCTCATACACCAAACGATCTTCTGATTGTTCTGTTCCCAGCTTATGATAGTAAAGCTTGTGGAAGTAGTTCGCCTGCTTTAGGGCAGCTCCATCCTGGGGAGAATCATAGCGACTGTAAAAGAAGCCTTCGTTCTCCAAATCCCAGCTGGCACCTGAAAACTTGACCCATGAGATCGTATCTGTAAGGTCTTCGCCGTCATCCACACGCCGGACATACCAGGTTTGCCAGTCCGAACCGGCATCCGAAATCCCGTAAGCCAATAAACGCGCATCCCTGCTGACAGCAAAACCGCTGAGGGCTACTGTGCCATCCTCCGAAAGTTTGTTCGGATCGATTAACAGCTTTGGTTCATCATTAAGATCTTCCAACCAGTACAGGACGTTCTGATTTTGCAACCCATTGTTGAAGCTAAAGAAATAACGCCCGGCGCGCTTGAATGGTGGGGAATATTTCTCATAATTCCACAATTCAGTCATACGCTGCGTAATTTTTTCACGCAGTGATGAATGATTCAGAAAATCAAATGTGATTTTGTTTTGGGCTTCAATCCATTGAGTTATTTCATCACTCTCCAGATCCTCCATCCATCGGTAAGGATCGGGAACGCTGTGCCCATGAAGATTTTCAACCTGTTCTTCTGTTCTTGTGTGGGGATATTTAACTGCCATCAAGCTCTCCAATCAATCACTATGGAGTGTAATCAGCGATGTATTTGAACAACGCTGCTGTCAACAAGGCATCATCGACAGCCCTGTGCGAGTTGGGTAACGGGATTCCGCAGGCTGCACCTGCAGCTTCCAGCTTATGAAATCGGTACCCCCTCCCGCGCCTGCTAATCTCACCATAAAAAGCCGCATAAAGCTTCATCACGCAGAAAAAGTGCTCATCATCCATAGGCCAATCGAGCCAGTAACGAGAATGTGTCTGCTTGATCATGCGCAAATCAAAATCCGCATTGTACATCCCGACAAATCGACCCTCCAGCACCAATTGAAGGTCATCCCAGGTATCCTTCCAGCTGGGCGCGTTTGCCACCATCTCTTCCGTAATGTGGTGGATGGCAATGGAATCTATTGGTATAGGAATGACAGGTTTGAACAACGATTCGTACAGGGTCTCACCAGCCAAGGAGACAACACCAATCTCAATGACAACGTCGGTTGGTGAAAAACCAGTGGTTTCAGTATCGATAAAAATGGGGTCGTATGCCATGATCTGGCGAGCACGCTGAATGACCTTTGGATGGGCAACAGGAAACATAATAAGACCTTATCTAAATGATGGTTAACTGCAGCAAGTTTACCATATTTAGGGTATTTCTATGAAAGTATCATCAGCCCCTGCAAAGCTTGATAAACCGCAAAACCCGCCAAAATAACCGCTGAAACCAGCAGCAAACCCTTGCGCACATGTTCACCCATACGCCGCATGGTACTGAAAAGTAAGATCAAGACGATGTTGCTGATAATGAATACGCCGTAAAAAGTGACCAGGTAAGCCACACCCCACAAATGTGATAGCTCCCAGATTTCTGCCAAGTTTGGCCCATTGATCAGGCTCCAAAAAAGCCATGGGCCTGGCGCTAACAGGTTCATGGCAGTCGCTTTGAACAGCGTCCGCCATCCATTGGTGGCCAGGGTCACTTCTATTGCCCGATATGATCGGTACGCCTTAAAGGATTCCCAGGCGAGATATAGCAGGAAAGCTGAGCCGCCTATCTGTAAAACACGAATGAAACTTTCAGGAACATTGGTTAATACCAGCATCACCAGCAGGATCACCGGACCGTCACTGACAAGCGGGGCAAATGCAGCCGGCAGTGCACGCTTCCAGCCTCCTTTGACGGCATAGGACAGGAAAACGGCCTGCAGTGGGCCGGGAGTGACCCCAGCGGAGAAGCCAATCGCAGCAGCTTTGAGGATATATGTGAGCAACATGGGATCAATTATACGTCATCTAATACCCGTCACGCTGGAAGCGTGACCTTGTATTGGAGAGAATAGCTGTCGTAGGTCACGTATGGTTGCGAAGCAATCTACGTGACAAATAATATTAGCGGACGTATTATCGTAATGCCCGTCTATTCTGCTGCTTTGATATCTTTCACATTCAACTGCAGGCTGCTGCGCCCGTTAAACTCGTTGATCTCAAAGCGATATACCAGGTCAATGCGTTCCGGCATATCCTCCATCCAATATCCCTGCCTGAAAGCGATCGCGTCGAAAGTGTTGGCACCCGCCTGCAGCGTCATTTTGAGATGGTTACCTTCACGTCCAACCGTCCTGGCATAGCGCACCTCTACATCATATGAGGCAAATACCGGCTCCGGGTTGCCGCGGCCAGTCGGCTCTAATTGATGCAAATCGTCCAAAATCCCCCCGATATGTTTACCTGTGAGTTTATCCAGCTTAATCTTTCGATCAATTTGTATTTCTGGCAAAAGTTCAATCTCATCCAATTGTTCAGCAGCAATCTCCCGCAGTTGTGCCACTAATTCTTCCACATTCTCATTCCTAACCGTGAAGCCTGCCGCAGCCGCATGACCCCCATGACGCTCCAAAAGATCCGCACACGCATCCAGGGCCTGCGTGATATGAAATTCAGGGATTGACCGACAGGACGCCACGGTGAAGGTCTCGCCCTTGTGACCAATGATAGAAGGACGATAATAGGATTCGACCAGGCGAGAAGCGGCCAACCCTACCACACCCTCACTGAATTCAGGATGAGCGGCAAAGAACAGGACAGCCTCCGGGTCCTCACGTAAAACCATGTCTGCGGCTGTCTCCCGGATATCTTTGGTGAGATCCTGACGCTCCTTGTTATATGAATCCAGCTGCTGCGCTAATTGACCAGCCTCAAAAGGATTAGATGTTATCAGAAGATCGTATGCCATCAAGGCTGATTCAAGCCGTCCCGCAGCATTCAGGCGCGGCCCCAACCCAAACCCAAGATTCGAAGCATTACATTTGTTCAGGTCAATCCGTGCTACCTGCGCCAGAGAAAAGATACCCTGCCGGGGGTCGTGGCGGATCTTCCCCAACCCTGCCCTGACAAGCATGCGGTTTTCGCCTTTCAGGGGTGCCAGGTCCACAACTGTTCCAATCGCCACGAGGTCAAGCCAATCATCCGCACAAACACTTTCCTGGGGATATTGTGTCAGATAAGCCTGGACAAGCTTATATGCCAGCCCCACCCCTGCAAGATATTTCTCAGGATAAGGATCTCCAGATTGTTTGGGATCAATGACTGCTAAAGCTGGTGGAAGTTCTTTTCCGGGATAATGATGATCTGAAACAATCACATCCATCCCCAAAGCATTCGCAAAAATCACTTCTTTTATGGCACGCACACCACAATCAACTGTGATGACCAGGTCTGTGCCTTCCTCAGCCAATTGTTGGATAGCCTGTTCATTCAGTCCATAGCCCTCCTCATACCTGTCTGGAATATAAGGTCGGGCTTCCACGCCAAGGCTTGAGAGGAACCCAATCAACAGCGCAGTCGAGGTGACGCCGTCAGCATCGTAATCACCATAGACGACAATCCTCTCACCATCCCTGATAGCTCTATTCAACCGTGATACGGCTTTTGCCATGCCGGTCAACAAAAAAGGATCTGTTGGAAAGGTAACCGTTCCTGCCAAAAAAGCCCCTGCAGATTCCGGATCCTGGTAGCCGCGGTTGTATAAAAGCTGTCGCAATAATGGTGAAAATTCATGTAAAGATTTTGAAACATCATTAGGAATTGGATGGTGTAAGCGCCATCTTTTGGACAGGGGGCGATCAAGTTGAGTTTGCGTCATTGTTCCTTCTCAATAAAAGAATACCTATTGTAACGTAGAGAGATTATAACCGATGAACCTCGTGTAAAATCCTGGGGTTAAAAATTTTTACCCCGAGTCATCCAAACCAGCGAAAACCATTGCTTAATTAAGATCCCCAGGATTTCCTCTTTACAAACACAACCTAACCTCACTCCCAAAATTCCTTAAGTAAACAAAATAATTTTTATATTTTTTACAAAAGGTTGATTATCATATCTCCAGCCTTAACACTCTCATTTTGGAGACGATTTCATGCCTCAAAGGAAGAATCCATTAATCCCAGGTCAATATTTTCACATCTTCAATCGAGGGATTAACAATGGAATTGTTTTTCGATAAGACAGAAAATACCTTTTCTTTCTCCGCAGGATTAAACAAATCCTCACACCCAAGACCGCTTCAATTATTGCATATGTCTTGATGCCCACACATTATCACTTGCTAATCAAGATCAATAACATTGACTTCTCATTTGCGATGGGTCGATTGATCATCTCCTACACAAAAGCATGCAATCGAGAATGGGGAAGAACTGGCCCACTATTTGAAGGCCGATTTAAAGCCAAATTGGTTGATTCAGATGAGTACATCTTAGGACTTTCACGCTATATCCATCTAAACCCGGTTTCTGCAAATTTAGCTGAGAGACCCGCAGAATGGCCATATTCTAACTATTTGGATTTGATTTGTAGGAGAAGTAGCATACTTTCAGAATCAAACATTGTTCATAGCTACTTCAATCACATAGATCCAATAATTGGGTATCAGAAATTCGTCGAAGAGAAGCTCGAAGGCCAAGAGCTAAGCTTTGAACACCTTCTTTTTGATTAATCCTTCATTCATCACTCAATAAGCTATAAAGAGACTCCTTTTCAATTCTTCAGTAGTTCCAATTCAATATAAATCCCGGGGGACTTAATTAGGTGATTTTTTGATATAGCTTGCTTGATCAAAATTATGGTTTTCTTTAGACCCCCGGGATTTCA
>CAYTXE010000005.1:3844-33495 GCA_964441045.1 uncultured Candidatus Brevefilum sp. | reverse complement strand
GATCATGCTGACAAACTCCCGCTGGACCAGGTGCTGGTTGGTGATTGCCGCCAGATTCTTACCGAAATACCTGAAAACACAATCGATCTGGTCTTTGCAGATCCCCCTTATAACCTCCAATTAGAGGGTGAACTCTTGCGCCCAAACCTTACCCTGGTGGACGCGGTGGATGATGATTGGGATCAGTTTGAGAGCTTTATCCAATATGACCGTTTCACCCGAGAATGGTTAACCGCTTGCCGCCGTGTCCTCAAACCAACCGGTACCCTTTGGGTGATCGGTTCTTATCATAATATTTACCGGGTTGGGAAGATCCTTCAGGATCTCAACTTCTGGTTCCTAAATGACGTCGTGTGGGTAAAAGCGAACCCCATGCCCAATTTTCGTGGCGTACGATATACAAATGCGCATGAAACGCTTTTGTGGATGCAAAAGGAGAAAGGAGCGAGATACACCTTCAATTACCATGCCATGAAGGGCTTGAATAACGACCTTCAGATGCGCAGTGATTGGTACATTCCCCTTTGCACCGGCAAGGAACGCTTGAAAGATGCTGATGGCGAGAAAGCCCACCCAACTCAGAAACCAGAAGGTCTCCTTTATCGTGTGATCCTGTCCAGTTCCAACCCTGGAGATGTCGTACTGGATCCCTTTTTTGGCACAGGTACCACTGGTGCGGTGGCACGCAAGCTTCATCGCCACTTCATTGGCGTTGAAGTTGAGAAAAAATATGCTGATCTGGCAAGGTCACGTGTTGACGCTGTTGTGCAGCTTGAATTTGACGCACCGATCTTTATCACACCCAACCCGCGCCACCGTAAAAGGATCCCCTTCAGCACCCTTGTTGAAAATGGCCTCTTAGAGCCAGGACAATTGCTTTATTTTGGCGCTGATGGTGGGTTGACTGCCAGGGTTTTGGCTGACGGAAAACTTTCCTTTAATGGACAGCGCGGCTCGATCCATCAAATCGCAAAAAGTATTCGCGAAGGCCCCAGCAACGGCTGGAAGCTTTGGTATTACTGGGACGATAAATCCCAACGAAGGAGACAAATTGATCATCTTAGAGAGATCATTCGAGAAGAAATCAACCCTACGATTAAACCAGCAAAATCAAGGTAAACTTATTCACTGGCATTAGATAACAAAGGATGAATAGTGACACAAAAATCAGCGTACACTCAGAACACATGGAGCTTAAAAGACCTGTTTGATGGTTTTGATGATCCAAACTATAAGGCATCATTTGAGGAAATCAAGAAAGGCGTCAAAGCGTTTCAGGCTTACCGGGAACAACTCACCCCTGATATCAGCAAAGACCTGTTCATCAGCATCATCACGACATACGAGCAATTTTACCGGTGGATGAGCCGATTGAATGGCTATGCACAACTTGCTTTTGCTTCAAATACGCAAGACCAGGAGGCGCAGGCAGAGGTTGCCCTTGTGGATCAATTCCAGGCGGAGATGGTCAACCAAACCATCTTCTTCAATCTGTGGTGGAAGGCACTTGATGATGAAAATGCGCAGCGATTACTGACAGCCTCCGGTGATTATAATTACTGGTTGGTTGCTATGCGCAACTTTAAAGACTTCACCCTCAGTGAGCCAGAAGAAAAAATTATCAACATCAAAGACGTCACAGGCGTAAATGCCCTCAACATGCTGTACGATTCCATCACCAACCGTTATTCCTTCGAGATTGAGGTTGATGGTGAGGAAAAGGAACTCACACGCGGCGAACTCTCGGCATTGGTAAGAGAACCCGATCCTGATCTGCGCGCACGAGCATATCAAACCCTGTTCAGTGTTTATGAAGAAGATGCACCCATTCTTGGTCAAATCTATCAGGCCATTGTCAGGGATTGGCGCAATGAGAACATTGATTTACGTGGATTCAAAACACCGCGCGGCGTCCGCAACCTGATCAACGATATCCCGGATGAGATCATCGAGACCTTGCTTGATGTCACCCGCCAGAATGCTACACATTTCCAGCGTTTCTTCCGCCTAAAAGCCAAACGGATTGGCATGGATAAGCTTCGCCGCTATGATATTTATGCACCAGTAGCAAAATCAAATAAGAAGTACGAATACAATGAGGCCGCGGACATTGTCCTGGAGTCCTTCTTTGAATTCGATCCCAAGTTTGCCGATATGGCGAAGCGAATTTTAGACGCCGACCACATCGACAGTCAGGTCCGAAAAGGCAAAATGAGCGGCGCGTTTTGTGCAACTATCACTCCAGATTTGACACCCTGGGTCTTACTCAACTACCAGGGAAAACCAGATGATGTCGCCACCATGGCGCACGAATTAGGACACGGCATCCATTCCTTAATGGCTGAGGAGCATACAGCACTCACCCAACATGCCTGCCTGCCTCTGGCAGAGACCGCATCCACCTTTGCCGAGATGATGCTGGTTGATAAATTCCTGGCTCAAGAAACCAATGAGGACGTCCGGCGAGACTTACTCTTCCGCCAGATGGATGATGCCTTTGCAACCATCCTGCGTCAGAATTATTTCTCCATGTTTGAGAAAAAAGCTCATGATTTGATCGCAGAAGGGGCACAGGTTAATGACCTGGCAGATGCCTACATGGAAAACCTGAAGAGTGAATTCGGAGATTCTGTGGATATTCCTGATGAATTCCGCTGGGAATGGGTGATGATCCCACACTTCTATAATGTCCCTTTCTACGTTTATGCTTATGCCTTTGGGCAGCTGCTGGTTTTATCGCTTTATAAGCAATTCCAGGAAGAAGGCGACTCATTCAAACCGCGTTACATGAAGATCCTCTCTTCAGGTGGGTCCATTGCCCCAATACCCTTATTGCGCAATGCCGGCATTGATGTTTCCACTGCTGAGTTCTGGCAGGGCGGTTTCGATGTGATTGATGGAATGGTCACCAAGTTGGAGAACCTTACCTAAAATCACTCACTAATTAACCGGCGATCTACACCTGAGAAATGTAATCTCGTGTGCTGAATAATTCAATTGTCCGGCGGGTTCCCCCTAAGCAAGCCACAAAAATGGTCCAGTTCTATGGGACCACTACATCTCTTTTGTGCCAGTCCTCTACAGATGCTTTCTCGTTCTTCGTTTCTTAGTCTTTTGTACTTGTTCTTTTGCATACGAATGATTTTATCACCTCATCCGTTGCACTAAATTCTTGATTCCACAAAACAAATTCACATTTTTTGTTTCAGGATATAATGTCTTCGAATCTGCTAAGCATAAAAATATGGCATAATGAGAATACCTACAAGAATAAACGCAAACATCTTTACCGAGATGTGCATTTACGAACCGTACACATTATTAAAATAATATGATCAAGGATCATCCTGCATGCTGAAGATCATCAATGGCAAAATACTGACGCCTTCACCGCTTCCAAAGGATTTTGGGGTGCTCATCGAAGAAGACCGGATCAAGCAGGTTGCCCCAATATCCAAATTGCCTTCAAATGTCCCCGTGATAGATGCAATGGGTAATTGGGTTATCCCCGGGTTGATCGACATTCACATCCATGGAAGTTCAGGCGCTGACACAATGGACCATGATCTGGATGCGTATATCACACTTTCACGTTTTCTTGCATCGAAAGGTGTGACCAGCTTTTTACCTACAACAGTCACCGCGTCAAATCAGGAAATTCTAGCCGTTATTGAGAAAACACGACGGTATCAACAACAAATAACTGGCGCGCGTCTGTTGGGACTGCACCTGGAAGGTCCTTATCTCCAAGCCCAATATCGCGGCGCACAAATTGAAAGCCATCTGCGAGCAGCGCAGCCAGAAGAATACTTACCGTGGCTTAAAACAGGTGTTGTCAAATTAATGACTGTCGCACCTGAAATTGACGGCGTAATGGATCTGATTAGAACCGGCATATCCATGGGGGTCAAATTTGCAATCGGACACAGCAATGCATCTTATGAGACCGTGCTAAAAGCGGTTGATCAGGGGCTAAATCAAAGCACACATACATTCAATGCCATGCCTCCCCTGCACCATCGGGAGCCCGGGGTTTTAGGCGCGGTTTTAACTGATGACCGTATCTATGCCCAGGTTATTGCAGATGGTGTTCATTTGCATCCAGCCATTGTCAAATTGTTGTTCAGAATGAAAGGCGTCGGCAAAACAGTCTTGATCACCGACGCGATGCGATCCACAGGCATGCCTGACGGCAGATATCAGCTTGGGGAGCAGCCTGTGACAGTTGAAGATGGGATCGTCCGCACCGACTCTGGCGCGTTAGGGGGCAGTACGCTCATCTTGAATGACGCTTTGAGGAACAGCGCTGTCTTCACCGGCCTGGCATGGCAAGACCTGCTCCCCTCAGCAACCTCCGTTCCTGCAGAAAGCTTGAATTTGAAGGACGAAATCGGTGTTATCCAACCTGGTTCCTTTGCAGACATTGTCATCATGGATGAGCAGCTATCTCCCCACCTTACGCTCATCTCAGGCAAGATTGCTTATAAGGGTAGCGATTATTGATCAATCGCCGGTGTAATTGGTTTATCTGAAAATCCACGCAAAGCGACATAAAATAACCCCAAACCAATCAACCCAAGCGACAAATTAAAAGGCCAAATCGCAGCGATGTCGTAACGTTCGATCACATTTCCAGCCAGGTAGACACCCAGCCCAGCTCCAATCCCCCACAAAGCAGTTGAATACAACGCTTGACCCGTGGCGCGCCATTTTGGGCTGATCAATTTATCGATGAAAGCAATTGCTACGACGAAGAAACTGATCGTTGCAATGCTGTTAAAGATCTGTGTAGGAATAACCCAAACAGGGTTCTTAATAAAGATATACAGCAGCCAGCGAACGGGTAATACTAAAGCACCGATCAATATTAAACGCCTCATCGAAAAACGTTTTAGTAATGATGGCACCACCAGCATCATGGGGATTTCGAGTAACGCCTGTATGGAGATGATCACGCCGATAAGCCAGGATGAAGCGCCGAGCGATTGCAGGGAAAGCGTCTGAAAATTGCCGCAAATACCCATGGTCGCACCAATGAAAATACTGGAAATTAAAAAGATCGGAAATCGATTGGTTTTTAGGATAGCATCTAATCCATTAAACCTTGAATAGACAAATTGTTTTCCCTTTTCAGGGAGAAACAAGCTTATTACCCCCAATATCAGGTAAATACCTGCAGAAAACCAACCAAAATAAACCAACACCTGATCTAAAAACAATCCACCCATCATAATACTGGAAACAGCAAAACCAAGAGAACCCCAAAGTCGAATCAAGCTGTATTCTTCTAACTTATCAATTTCTTCAAGGTAATCTAAAATTATTGCTGTACTGATCGCACTGATCGGCGCTAACATTGCAGAAAACAGGATCAAACACAATAACATCAGGACAAATGATTCGATTAATACCAATCCCAGTGACGCCAGAGCCACGCCAAGCGAGCTGATCAACAGCAAGTATCGCCGGTTATTGATCACATCGCTTAGATAACCCCACAATGGCTGGAACACAAGCGATGCAATCGGCATCATACCAATCAGCATCCCAATTTGTGCACTTGAAAAATCTTTCTCCGTCAGGAACACAGCCATATAAGGCCCAAGGATGCCAATAGAAAAGTATTGAAAGAAGATAAAAAGTTTAAATTTGAATTTCATGGTCACTCTATCAAGCTTTTCTAAGTATATCACCATGAACTTCTAAAAATTCTATTACAATTTGATTGAATGCTGACCTTGAAGGAGATAACATTTATGACGAAAACAATCATTCGGAAATTGAACCAGGGGTTGATCATTCGTCACGCCACCCCTGACGATACCCAACCGCTGGCAGCATTCAATAAAGAGATTCATGCTGATTGGGATTGGGTCGGAATAGGGATAGAAGACTGGACGCTGGATTTGATCAGCGGTAAAGGTCCCACATTTGATATAGACGATATCACCATCGTGGAAGACACCAAAACCGGGGAAATCGTCTCAACCTGTTGTCTGATCTCCCAAACATGGTCTTATGAAGGGATCCCTTTTAAAGTCGGACGACCAGAACTGGTCGCCACAAGTGAGGCTTATCGCCGCCGTGGGTTGGTCCGCCAGCAATTTGAAATCCTTCATGAATGGAGTGAAGCCCGAGGCGAATTGGTTCAGGCGATCACCGGCATCCCTTACTATTACCGTCAATTCGGCTATGAAATGGCGCTGAGTCTGGATGGGGGACGCTCAGGATATGAGGTGCATGTCCCCAAATTAAAGGAGGATCAATCTGAGCCCTACACCTTCCGACAAGCAACCATGGATGATCTTAGCTTCCTGATGTCCACTTATGAACTCGGCTGCAAACGTAGTTTAATCTCTACAGTTTGGAATGAGGAAATCTGGCGCTATGAGTTAACAGGAAAGCGAAAACACAACATAAATCGACGCAATATCTACATTATCGAAAATAAGGGGGGCGTGTCGGTCGGCTTTATCGGTATTCCCCCGATTAAATGGAAAGCGCTTTCAGTCCTGACAGTCTATGAGCTCACCACGGGGTTCTCCTGGTCTGAAGTGACTCCCGGTGTGGTTCGGTTCCTGTGGCGAAAAGGTGAGGAATTGGCAAAGGAACAGGATCAAGAGCAAAAACAATTTGGTTTCTGGTTGGGCGAAAGCCACCCTGCTTACGATGTGCTTACCTCAAAATTACCAAGGCAACATAAGCCTTATGCCTTTTATCTCCGTGTGCCTGATTTGTGTGCATTTATCAAGAATATCAAACACGTTTTAGAAAACCGTTTGGCAAATTCGTCCTTTGCTCAATACAGTGGGGAGATCAAACTTTGTTTTTATCGCTCAGGATTGAAACTCATCTTTTCGAAAGGTCAGCTCAAAGAAGTTGAAGAACTTGACTTTATCCCTTTTGAATCGGCAACCGCATGTTTCCCGCCCCTGGTTTTCTTGCATCTCTTATTTGGACATCGGAACATGGATGAACTGGATTATGCCTTTACCGATTGTTCTTCCAAGAATACTGAAAGCAAAAACCTATTGAATGTGCTTTTCCCAAAAAAGCCGTCAAATGTCTGGTCGATCTCCTGAAGATATGCGTGTTACACCTCAATAACCGAATGGTGTAAGATCTCAGATGGTTTTTGAACTATGCTATGGTGCCGAATTAATCATCAATCCGATTTTAGCCAGGGCCAACGTTCTTCCGCTGATTTAGGAGGTGGCTGTTCATCCACCGGTTTTGGTTGAGATTGTGGCTGCACAGGCGTAGAAGCTTGCTGTACTTTGCCAGCAGAGCGCATCCCCACATTGCGGTTAACCCCTTCCTGCAACCATACATATTCTTTTGTGCGCGTATAATCTCGCAGTTCATTGATCCGGCGGATCAACATAGGATGACTTTGAAAGAGTTCAGCTACTCGATTTGAGACTTCATCATCCTCCGCGTCAATCACAGCCAAAGCATTTTCAAAATCCCGCTGATTGCGCACCTCTGGTGCGACCAATTTCACCAGGGCTGAAATCGCAATATTCTTATCACCACATGCCAACAAACCCGCCCGATCCGCTGAAAATTCACACATGCGGTTCCACCACCGAAAAACGGCATAGATCACAATTGATGCGCCAAAAGGTGCAGGAATGCCTGCCAATCCACCCAAGATTGTATTCAACCAGGTATGTCCCAGGGCAACATGCCCCATCTCGTGCCCGATGACAAACTTCAATTCCCCCGCCGACATTACTTTTAGCAGCGGGGTATACAACACCAGCGCTTTGGGACGGCTCAAACCAAAGGTGTATGCATTCATCTGATTTTGTTTCGCTAAGAAAACCTCCACTTCGCCCGGCTGAAGCTTTTTTTCACAATCACTCACCACTTCAGCCAGGTCAGGAGCTGTGTTCTCATTGATGATCAACGTGTTCCGCATCAACGATTGGTGGTGTGAACGGATCATCAACGCGCTGATCACGAACATGCCGAGGATAAAAATTCCACTCACACAAAAAGTTACTGAGGATATCAAGATGATCACAGCCAGAACTAGCAGAATGGATAACACCAGGATGAGCTGCTCATTGTTGTGTCTGTAAATTCGTGAACGGAACATAGTGGCTTTTCCTAATGATGAACTAATAATAGATTTTATTGAGGACCGGTTACGATTACTTTGCAGAAAAAGTATTGATCTTCACAGTTATGCCTGGTTTTTATTGTAATTAATAATGTCTTCATTGAAATTAATGAACCCTGAATGATAATCTGTCATGCCACAAAAATAACAAGTGGTCAGTTGATCGTGATTTTCCTAGATTTGAACATAGGTGTCATGATAAAAATCCAATTTAAATAAAGCGAGATTCATCAAAAGACATTTCAAACCGACTTACTTGTTGAATCATGTCAGGTTTCCGGGATAGACAGCAGTAAGGGGCAATTCTGGCCCCAGTCTGATACTAATTCTATCCCATTTAGGTTTTTCGAATATTTCTTATTACAAAGGTGTTTATCCTAATCGAAAACGGTCTTAAGATCCATTTCTTGGGAGATATCCCCTTAGAAAATTAATAAGATTTATCACCATCCCAAATCGTTTTGTTAGCCAATTCATTCTCCCATGCTTTAAGCGTCGCTCGATAGAGTGCACGTTCAAAAAAACCTCCCCCCAGAGAGAGTCCATCATACCCTTTCTCAAAGATGATTGGCATCATCGGGTTGAGCTGCTGCGCATAATGGATCATGCAGGCTTCTGGGTGAAAACCTGGCCAGGAGTAACAGGTGACCGCTGTTCGCCTGTGTTTTGTCGTCACGCCAGGGGCAATCGTTTTTCCCCAATCAGGATCATCCGGCTGAAAGACATACTTATCCAGATCGCCCTTCGGGATACCCTCTATACCTCGTACCACAGGAGGATCAACATCTGGAATATAAGGATCCACAGATAAATCCACTAATATGGCGTGTTCCGGCAGGTGCCGGATCCATTTGTTCGGTACGACAGGCTTGGCAGGGTTGCGCCGCTGTGTGGCATCTATCAGGATATCAGTTTTTCTAAACAGTTCAACTATTTCATCCTTCTGTTCAGTGAGATTACGCCCCACTGCCTGGCAGACCACACCAGGACCACCCCCTTCAATCAGCTTATTATTGCGCTCAATATTGCCAAAATGGACTGCAGCATCGACAGCATGCTTCCCAACCATACCAGTTCCCAAAAGCAATGTTTGGATTGGTTTACCATCTGGACGGATCATCCCGGGCCAGCGATCCTCGAGTAAACCGAATGCTACCTCCAGGCCGTTCCATGCCACCGCTCTCATATTTTCCATCAACCGCATATCATTATCATTGACAATGCTGTCCAATGAGATGGTCTTCAAACCTAACTTCTTAAATAGGGGAACCCGTTTCGGGCGTGTGGGGTAATGCAGCATCGACATTAATATCGTACCGGGTTTCATACGCTCGAAGTCTTTATCCGGTGACCTCAGGATCAATACCATGTCCTGATCAAAGGTTTCTTGCCGAGAGCCAAAGGAAACTTTGATATTTCCCTGTCGATAATTCGCCTTATCAAAGCCTGATCGTGATCCATACCCCTCTTCGATCATCACTTGAAAACCTAAATCAGCCATTCGCTGGATGAAATCAGGCAGGAAAACACGTTTTTCACCTATCTCTTGCTCCATTCTTGGGAAACCTAAGGATATTGGGGTTGTCATTGCAGATCCTTTTCTTAATTTTTTAATTAACGGATAAGACTTTTCGCACAAAAACTCTCGAGTAAATTTTTGCGCTATTGCTGAAAAACATTGCGTTTGAAAAAATCTTCGGCAAAGATGTGTTACAGCTTTCCTCGAAGGCTATTTGCTCAATATTTCCACCTTCGACATGATCAATTATACATGATGCCTAAGATGAGCATTGGACTATGATAAATAAAGTCAATCTATGCCAGTAATTAATTGACAATACTGAGTGGATTAAACATTCCAAAAAAAGGACTATAATCTAATTAAATCTACAAAATGAAATAAGGAGGAATACATGTCAGAACCCCGTCCCGTACGCGCCCCACGCGGCTCAAAACTCACTTGTAAATCCTGGTTGACAGAAGCAGCTTTCCGCATGATCCAGAATAATTTGGATCCAGAAGTAGCTGAGAGACCAGATGATCTCGTTGTCTACGGAGGAAGCGGTCAAGCAGCCAGAAACTGGGAATCCTTTGATGCCATCCTGGCAACATTGAAAGAACTTGAAGCAGATGAAACCTTACTTGTTCAATCAGGCAAGCCGGTAGCTGTTTTTAAAACCCATCCTGACGCACCCAGAGTGTTGCTTGCAAATTCTAACCTTGTTCCCCATTGGGCAACCCAGGAGCATTTCGACGAACTGGCTGCCAAAGGCCTGATCATGTATGGACAGATGACGGCTGGTTCCTGGATTTACATCGGCACACAGGGCATCCTCCAGGGCACCTATGAAACACTGGGCTCCCTGGCACATCTCAAAGGCTGGCCTTCGCTGAAAGGTAAGTTTGTACTCACCGCTGGCCTGGGCGGTATGGGGGGTGCACAACCACTGGCCATCACCATGAACGAAGGTGTTGGATTGATTGTAGAAGTGGACCCTGAACGGGCTAAACGTCGATTGGATGTTGGATATGTGGACATAGTGGTGGATAAGATTGAGGAAGCCATGACGCTGGTTGAAGAAGCCGTGAAAAATGACATTCCCAAATCCATCGGCTTGATAGGCAACGCAGCCGACATTTACCCCGAACTGGTCCTGCTTGGTGTTGTGCCGGACGTGGTCACAGACCAGACGCCTGCCCACAACCTGCATAATTACATCCCCGCAGGGCTGAAGCTTGAAGAAGCTGATGCATTACGCCAGAGCGACCCGGATGCATATGCCCGAAAGTCGCAAGATTCCATCGCCAAACATGTTCAGGCGATGCTGGCATTCCAAAAAGCAGGCTCAGAAGTCTTTGATTACGGCAACAACATCCGCCAGCGTGCCTTTGACCATGGTGTCAGGGATGCTTTCAACTTCCCGGGTTTTGTTCCAGCATATATCCGCCCTCTTTTCTGTGAAGGCAAAGGACCATTCCGCTGGGTGGCACTTTCTGGCGATCCAGAAGACATCTATACAACCGATCGTGTTATCAAAGAACTTTTTCCTGACGACACCCATCTACATCGCTGGCTGGATTTGGCCCGTGAAAAAGTTCCTTTCCAGGGGTTGCCATCCCGCATTTGCTGGTTGGGCTATGGTGAACGTGCCCTGGCCGGCCTCGCCTTCAACAAACTCGTGGCTGATGGTGTCGTCTCTGCGCCGATTGTTATCGGTCGTGACCACCTTGATTCTGGTTCCGTCGCTTCGCCGAATCGTGAGACGGAGAGCATGAAGGATGGCTCAGATGCAATCAGCGATTGGCCGATCCTTAACGCCATGCTGAACGCTGTCGGCGGGGCAACCTGGGTCTCTTTCCATCACGGCGGCGGTGTGGGGATCGGTTTTAGCCAGCACGCTGGTCAGGTAATCGTGGCTGATGGCACACCAGAAGCAGCTGTACGTCTCGAACGAGTGCTGACTCTTGATCCCGGTATTGGGATCGTACGGCATGCGGACGCAGGTTATGAAAAAGCCATCCAAACGATCAAAAAACATGGCATCCGGATGCCAATGTTAAAGGAATAATAATTTGGAGCGCCATAAGTTTCGATTTATCCTTTTCGGAATCGCTATCCTGGTGGGCATTGCAGCAGGGATTTTCCTGGGTTGGGGAATCATCCCTGTGCGAGATGTGAATTCTGAACCACAAACATTGCAAACTGATTACAAAACAGATTATGTATTGATGATATCCGAGCTGTACCACCAGGATAGCGATCTTGACATGGCACTTTCTCGGCTGGCATATCTGGGAAAATCTCCCCCTATGGAAATTATGCTATCAGCCATCCAGTTTGCTGATGAGAATGGTTATGCAGCCAAGGATCTCCAATTGATGCTCAGACTTTTCTCAAGTATTCAAAATCCCTAATCAACGTAAGATTGAGGGATAGGATAAGCACAAGATGAACGAAATCCTACAGAAATTGAAACTTCCTACACCAACAGTAAAGAATAAGGGGGCATGGTTCATATTAACCGGGCTAATACTGGGTGTCATTCTTGGCACAGCCTATTCCGTGTGGATTAACCCTGTCGTCTTAAACAATGCCCATCCTGCCAGCCTGATAGCGAGTGATAAAGACATCTACCGCATCACCGTAGCACAAGTTTATGCGGCGACGGGCAACTTTGACCGTGCTTACCGTCGTCTGGAATTATTGAATGATGTAGATCCCTTCTTCACACTTGGGGCTCAGGCGCAGCGAGCCCTGGCGGCTGGTGATGGGGATCAGGCTTATGCCCTTGCTTTGCTGGCATCAGCACTTCAATCACGCCAACCCACCCAACCTGTCCCCACTGCGACGTTTCAAAATATACCCACTCAAACACTGCCTATTCCAACACAAACACCCTAAAATTCAACTGTCTATTCAATCAAACGCGAAGCGGTAAACATTCGTATCGCGCCGCACAAAACCCATTGCCTGGTAAAGTCGATTGGCTGCGATGCGGCTTGGGCGGGAGGTGAGATTGACATCCAGCAAACCCAATTCACGCGCCTTCACCAGGCATGCTTCCGTCAACGCTCTGCCGACGCCCTGCCGCCGTACCACCTTATCAACCACAACATCTTCGATCCAACCGTGAACCCCAGTTGGCGTTTGGAAAACCGCCAAGGTGGCTGAACCTACAATTCTGCCCTCCGAATCCGGATGCCTGGCAAGATAAACAAACGTTTCCCCGTTTGCTGCCATCTCCATCAAAGATTCTCGACTGGGAAGTGAACTGTAATCCGAAAGTTGGGGAATCAACCTTTGAAAAGATTGACTGATTTCTTCATTCACTTGTAACATTTCATGAATATGCATGGTCCTATCCTTTGTCCGTATACGCATTGTAACATCTACTTATGGAAGGAAATTAATATGTAAAAATTTTTCTAATGTAACAGATTCCTTACAAACCACCCTTCGATCAACATCTCTTTTAACAGAACTTTGGAGGACCTAATGAAAGAAAAAAAATGATTAATGCTTTAACAGGTTCCCTGGATAACCTGGATACTGTATTAGCCAGCGTACTTGATGATGGGTGGGATTGGGCGGAAAAGGAAGGCAAGTGGTCCATCCGTCAGGTCACGCACCACCTTGCAGAAGACTGTAACGTATATACTTTCATCATTGAACGGGGCCTGGGCAACGCCCGGATGCAAGGTGTTCTTTGGAGAGTTTCCTGGCAATATGGAATGGTCAAATCTGCTGGCGTGGAATGAACGCCCGGTTGAAAATGCTCGTGAATTGATGCACACCCATCGAAAATACCTGGCCGAACTGGTCGGTCATTTCCCTGAACGCTGGGAAAACACAGTTAACTTCTACAATGAGTCAAATGAAAAACTCGCCGAACAATCGGTTGTGGAGATGATGGTTATGCTGACAAAGCATATGCAGGAGCATGTTGAGATGGTCTTGAAAATTCTTGAAATCCATCAAAGTAAATAAGTTTTTACCAGGCTAAAGATCCTCAGTATAAAAATCCTTATCCAGTTAATTCATCGTGTGACACCCATCCCTGAATAAAAACCTAATTTATCCAATAATGACCAAGAGACGCCTCGGTTGGCGTCTCCATAGTCAATCGATATTTCTGTGTGACCGAGTGGTCACAATGTAGAGTTTCATGCAATCTTACAATAAAATCTCCCATTTATATGCCGGAACTGTCACCCAGCCGCTGTCCTGCTCAAAGGCGTAATATGGCAGCCATACCAGACCAAAAAACTCTGTGAAAATGTTCTTCTTGAAAGGTGTAACAGGCTCCTCTGTGACCTTGCTAACTTCATCTTTCCAACGTTGGCTGACCTCTTCAAGTTCTTCTTTGAGTTCTGCTTCCATCTCCTGGATCTCTTCTTCAATTTCCTTGATCTCCAGTTCGCTGGCTTTCATATCCAATTTTGCCTTGCTGGTCATGCGACGTTTTGTCAGAGAGGTAGTCAGGCTTCGTCGTCGACCGGTGAACAAGCCCAGTACATTTTCCACTCCCTTTCCAACCTCTTCCATGCGCCTGTGGCTCAGCTCTTGCTTGTCCTCATCCAGATCTTGTATCTCATCCCGCAGCTTATCCTCCAACTTATCCAGCTTATCCTCATATTTGGCTTTCAGTGCTTCGATCTCAGCTTCCTGCTTTTCCTCAACGGCTTCTTGACACATCTTCTGAAACTCTTCATCTGAGATGTCTGGTCCAGCAACCACATCAAGTTCTTCATTCAATCGAATGGTCATTGCCTGCGTGCGATAGATCCAATCCAAAAAATCTGTTTTAAGACCACTGACATATTTCGAGTCTGAAATAGCTAGATTATCTAATGTCTCATAGACCGACTCTGATTGTGGTGAAGTTGATAAGCGATCCAGATCAATAAGATCAGCCTGGAAATTCTCCCATCGCACCAGACCCTTTCGCTTTATTTCATCGATTCTAACTGTGAACACCTTTTCAACACTGATATTATATTTACGTTCAAGGAAAGCCACCCTCGCCTGGCCTGCAAGCGCTGGACGATACAATAGTCGGGGTTCTGGAATGCCACCCGACAGGGTTTTCCCAGCTTTGTTGAGCGCTTCTGAAGGCGCCAGACCCGCAGGGAAGTAACTTACAGAAATCGAACCGGGAACCGCCGGCGGCACATCCTGACCAATACTTGAACCTGCTTTCTTTCCACCTTTTGCCTCTGCATCCGATTTTTCTGGAATACTGATATGGGATTTCGCATTCACCAGTGCGTTAAGATCGGGAAGCTGTGTACGAGTGAGAGGTCCAGGCAGGTAGTTCATTGCCCAACGAGTATGGAAGACCAGGGGGGCATCTTCGTGAACATTATGCAAAATGAAGACACGCTTATCAACCATAGATATCATCCTGTCAAAGGCGTTACGATCAAGACCTGGTGCAGCACCTTCAAGTCCATCCAGCAGGCGTGCTTTATCCTGTTCGGTCTGCAGTTTACCAATCATCCACGTCCCGGCATTTGACAGCGCTTTATAGTCGAGGTCAACCGGGTTCTGGGTTGCCAATATAAGCCCCACCCCAAACGCGCGGGCTTGTTTCAACATCCGCAGAATAATGTTCTTGCTGGGTGGATTGGCAACGGGCGGCAGGTAGCCAGCAATTTCATCGAAATAAACCATCACACGCAAGCTGCCAGAACCTTTTTGGGTTCGCATCCATGTTTCGATGGACGAATAGAGTAATGTGACAAAGAACATTCGCTCCTGGTCACTGAGATGTGCCAGATAGAAAACACTGTGACGCGGCTTTCCTGAAGGCGTGAATAAGATCTTGCCGATATCCAGGGGCTGCCCTTCCATCCAGGTTTGGAATGCTGGGGCTGCCAGGAAGTTATTCAGGAGCATCGCTAACTCAAAACGTTCTTTTTCCGGGTAGAACTGGTCCAGGGATAGAACTCCCAATTTTTCAAAGGGCGGTGACTGAACATGCGTGATCAGCATCCCCATATCGAGGTCTTTCCCCTCCCGCCAAGCCGCTTCAAAGATATTTGAGAGCAGAATATGTTCCTTTGACCGAACAGGATCAATATCCTTAAATCCGATCAAGCCTAAAAGTGCGGTTACAGTGCTTGAAATCTTTTCTCGCAAAATCTCTTTGTTGCCTTCCCAGGGAATAGTTGGTGCAGACAAAGATGCAAGAATGCTGACTGGAAGCCCCGCATCCGAGCCCGGCGTATAGACCGCAAATTCCACAGCATCCTGCAAGGCTTCTAACTCGGGTTTTCCTATACCGTATGAAGCTAACCCCTTTTTCCATAACGAGGCTGCTTTTTTTGCAGCTGTGTCAACCGAAATCCCTTCGCGACGTGCAGCATCCTGATCCACCCAGGGTTGAAAATCATCAGGCAGAAGATCGGGGAAATGCAATAACAAGTTCGTAAGGTCGCCTTTGGGATCAACGACAATGGCAGGGATCCCCTGCAGAGCAGCTTCCTCCAGCATGATCACACCCAGACCGGTTTTGCCGGACCCTGTCATACCGGTGATGACGGCATGTGTGGTCAGATCATCTGGGTCGTAATGGATAAATTCTTCCAGCATTTCACCCTGTTCAAGGTCATATGCTTTCCCAAGAAACAATTTATCGGACTTTCCAGACATTTCGCCTCCTATTAATCAGTGATAACTAGAAGTATACAACATCACAGGGAAAACATGGGAAATCTAAAATGTGAACACTTTAAGTAATACCTATGCAACTGTGAGAATTTTTGATTACAGAATCAAAAAAAGGCTGCAACTCGATTTTGCAGCCTTTATAATAACTATCTCAATTCACGATCGCCAAATGCCACTTCGACGTGGCGTCACTTCCTCTGCTGTGATAAAGGCATTTGGGTCGATTTCTAAGACTAGCTTTTCAACAGCGTCGGTCTGCTTACGCCTGACATAACAGTCCACCAGCATAAAACTGCTTTCGCGTCCCCTGGCCGGGATTTCTGTTACGCCGAAACCAGCATATCGTAGTGCGTCAGCAATTTCTGTGCTGTGATCACGACTGATGATACTGAAATGAGAAAATCCAATTGCCAGGCGTTTTTCAATCACCATACCAACCACATTCCCGGTGGCAAAACCTGCTGCATATCCGATCAGATTCAGGACATTGCCAAGGTTGGTCAGGACAGAGCTGATGACCATAACATAGATGACGGATCCAAGAAATCCTAATATCCAGGATAGTGTGCGTTTACCCCGCAGTGTGAACATAAAGCGCAATGTATCCAAGGCGACGTTAACCAAACGCGCTGCGAAAATGCCTAAGGCGACCAACCATGCTGTAGGGGAGAGGAAGACTTCCATTATTCCGTCTTGCCTTTACTATTGTTTTGATCAATTCCGTTCAGGATAGCCGGGTGATACATTGAGGTCATGTATTCCTTAACCATGCGGCTCATGCTGAACTGTCCGCCCAGTGTACGAATGCTTTCTTTCATCCTCGCAATCCATTCACCGGGGAGGTTATCTGCTGAACGCTGTTCATAATACATCGGGATAATCTCGTTTTCAAGGGTTTCATACAAACTGCTGGAATCTGCCGCATCCTGTTCAGGAAACTCAGCATCTTTTGAAACATCCTTACCAATCGGCCAGCCGTTGCGCCCATTGTAACCTTCACACCACCAACCATCCAAAACCGAGAAATTAAGTACACCGTTTAAAGCGGCTTTCATACCGGAAGTGCCAGAGGCTTCTCGTGGGCGTCTAGGTGTATTCAACCAAACATCCACACCCTGAACCATGTAACGGGCGATATTCATATCATAATCTTCCAGAAAAGCCAGCCGACCTCCAAAACGCGCATCTTTAACTGCACGATAAACTTCCTGGATCATCTGTTTACCGGGTTCATCAGCGGGATGAGCTTTCCCAGCGAAGATAAACTGTACTGGCATTCGGGCATTGGTAACGATCTTCAACAGCCGGTCATAATCACTCAAGATCAGGTTGGCTCGTTTATAAGTCGCAAACCGCCGGGCAAATCCAATCGTCAGGGCATAGGGATCCAGAAGAACTCCACTAGCGAGGGTCTGCACCGGGTGCACATCTCCTGTTTTCCATTGGCGCCTTCCCCTGCTGATGATATAAGCGACAAGCTTTCGTTTCAGGTGCCGTCGTACGCGCCAAAGTTCCTCATCGGGAATATTCTCCACCTGTGCCCAAAGATCAGGGTCGTCAATATGTTCTGCCCAATCGGAGCTGATATACCGGGAGAAAAGAATACCCATTCGCCTGGCGATCCAGGTCTCAGTATGGATGCCGTTGGTAATATAAGTGATCGGAACATCATCGACCTTTGTATCGGGCCATAAGAATTGCCACATTTCGCGAGCAACCTGTCCATGAAGCTCTGAAACCCCGTTGCGAAATTGAGACAGCTTCAAAGCTAGAATAGGCATACAGAAAGCATCACCACCCCAGGATTGCTCGATTTTCGCAATATTGATGAAATCTTCTCTCGTCAGTCCAAGCTCAGGCCACACATTGACGAAATATTTATCAATCAACCATAAGGGAAATTCATCATTCCCAGCTGGAACAGGGGTGTGTGTTGTAAAAATACTCGTCCCCTTGATCATTTCTGTCGCTTCATCGAATGTCTTTCCCTTGCTGGTATATTCCAGCGCTCTTTCAAGAGTCAGGAAAGCCGAATGACCTTCGTTCATATGCCAGGCAGTGGGGTTATATCCAAGAGCACGTAAGGCTCGCACACCACCCATACCCAGGAGAATCTCCTGTGAGATTCGTAGTTCCAGGTCGCTGATATAAAGCCGATCGGTCAAATGACGATCGTTTGGATCGTTATCAGGGATATTCGTGTGCAGCAAAAAGAGCTTGACCCGCCCAACATTTAACTCATAGATGCGTGCAAAGACTTTGCGGCCAGGCAGATCAATGGAAATCGTGATCGGTTCACCGTTTTCGTCCACCAAGCGGATCAACGGCAGGGAATCAAAATCTATCGGTACATTTTTTGCGTGCTGCCATCCATCTTCACTAATGCGCTGGGAAAAATAACCATAAGTATATACAAAACCGACACCCACAAGAGGGATACCCAAATTGCTGGCTTCTTTCAGATGATCCCCTGAAAGGACGCCCAACCCCCCAGCATATACCATCAGCGATTCATGCAGGCCAAACTCGAAGGAAAAATAAGCCATCATTTCATCTGAAAGATCGGGGTATGCTTTCGAGAACCAGGTATCCTTTTCATGCATGTACCGATCAAATCCACGCATAACCTGGTCAAATTTATCCAGAAAATACCGATCATTGGTCATTGCGTTCAGGCGAGTCCGTTCGCAATCACGCAAAAAGGCTACCGGGTTATGGTATATTTCCTCCCAAAGCAAGTCATCAATTTCTCTAAAAAGTCGTTGTGCTTCTGGATGCCAAACCCACCAAAGGTTGAAAGCCAATTCCTCCAGCCGTTTGAGCCGTCTTGGCAGGCTGAATTTTACGGGTTTCTCTCTTACAATTTCAGTCATAATTTCATTTCCTTAATTAAAATTAAATACCTGCAGAAATGAAACCGCTCATTTTGGCAGGATACTTATCTTATCGTTTTTGATCTGGTGTTTAATCTCAATAATGCTCATTTTGCCAGCCGTTAATCATACCACAAAGAGGAGATGAGCATTGTTGATCGAATGTATATTATCTACAACCTTTATAAGCCTTTTTGGATAGTCAAAAATCGTAGGCTCTTCTTAATCAAATTTTGATTTCTTTGATGACCTCGACACCATTAACAGCCATGTGGTGAAGAAATATGGCATGGAGTAAATCCCCATGGTGCGGCCTGGCGTGTATCAACTCGGCATCTTCAACGGATAAGTGCCATGTCTGCACACAATTTGCCGGCAGGATCACTCGCCAATTCTTATGAAAGGCATTCGCGCGAAAACGAAGGTATGTCGCCATATGATAAACACAAAGATCTGTCACATCACCAACCACAATTAAGGTCTCCAAGTTTTCCCTTTTGTCCAACCAATCATCAAAATTATTATTCAAGGCTGGAAAAATTGTATCCTTGTAAATCGTTTCCAACCTATCGTAAAAGGCTAGGTCTTTGATTATGTCAACGGTTTCAGCCCCATGGGAACCTTTGAGGGCATGTGAACCAAAAACATCAAACTCAAGGGAATCTTCCTGGTGTGCATCCTGAACCAGCAAGATATCTCGCACTCCACGCTCCCAGGCTGCAGTCATCAATTGAGTGATTGGTTCATCAATAGCAGCTACCCGTGGACTGGAAAGCGGACCCTCATATAGAAAGGTGTTAATCACATCCACGGAAATAATGGCAGTTTTATCGGGGTCAGGTGCAGCACTATCAATTGGCAGAATTATCAATCCATCTAACCAATTTTCTATGTATTCAAGATAATGTGTTGATTTTTCAGCTAGGGACATTTTTCCCTCCAAGTAAGAATTGGATTGATTTGTTTAAGTTAAACAGTTTAATTTCTTAATTTACCTAATTCTTTCTCTGGATATCCAATCGCTTTTGACGGAAACCATCGCTGATAATGGTGATTTTGTCTCGTTTCACCGGTCGCTATACGCGCGAAAAAGCTGAAGCACTCAAGCTTATTATTTTGACCGCAAAGACTTAGCTGCTCGCTCATTTGGTTATGAGCGTCTGGAGGTGCTGGTAACAGAACTGCTGTTATGTGTAAGGTTGGATCACCAGGGGTTATCATAATCTCATCCAGGGCAGTCTGATCTGAATGTTGAGCCCAATCTAATAAGCGATCTCGCTGATCTTGGCGAGTGTGTCAAGGTAATGGTGTGCAACAATTTCTCGAACTGTGCCTGTCAGGCCTCGAGCAACCAGGCTGTGCGTGTGCGCAAACCCCTCCGAATAACTGACCCCATCCAACAGCGGTCCATCAGAAATACCCGTTGCCACAAAAAAAGTGTCTTCTGATGAAACCAAATCATCCAATGTCAATACTCGTGATAAGTCATAGCCGTCTTTATGGGCTCTTTCTCGAACCTGCTCATTCCTCGGCCAAAGTTTTCCCTGCATAGCCCCCCGCATTGCCCGTAAACCGCAAGCGGCTAATACAGCCTCCGGTGTCCCGCCAATCCCCATCAGAACATCAATACCCGTGCCAGGCCAGGCTGCCATTAAGGCACCAGCTACATCTCCTGCAGGGATCAATCGAATACGGGCGCCACAATCTCTCACGTTATTGATCAAATCTGCATGCCTGGGACGGTCCAGGATGACCACGGTCAACTCACCCACATCCATCCCTTTTGCCTTGCCGATCTTCTCCAGGTTAACTTTGATGGGTGCATTAATATCAATCACATCACGCGCTTCCGGACCAACAGCAATCTTGTCCATGTAAAAAAATGGGCCTGGATCAAACATAGTACCACGCGGCGCAGCGGCGATGGTAGCAATAGCGTTTGGCATTCCCTTAGCGACAAGGGTTGTTCCTTCAACAGGATCAACGGCAATATCCAGCGCTGGCGGCTCTCCGTTGCCAACCATTTCACCATTATAGAGCATCGGAGCCTCATCTTTCTCACCTTCACCGATGACGATCTTGCCATCCATGTCTATCTCATTAATTAGAACCCTCATCGCGTCCACAGCTGCCCCATCTGCATCTATTTTCTCTCCCCGACCGAAATGACGCCCTGCTGCCAGGGCAGCTGCTTCCGTAACCCGAACAAGCTCCAATGCCATGTTCCGGGTGGGTTTTTTACTGTTCACATCTACCATCGGATCTCCTCGTTTACCCATTTCAATTATTTCCTTTAGTATACTTCTGAATTTCTGCTTACTCAGATATGATAAGCATAAAATTTTTTCAACAGCCATTATAATTTCCATAACTGTTTTTTAATTAAGGTGGCTGACATATGATCAAGATGATCGCATTCGATGCTGATGACACCCTCTGGCACAACGAGGTTTATTATCATGACGCACAATTAGAATTGAAAAATATCCTGGCCGAATGGGCGCATGCGGACACCATTGCTGAACAGCTCAATGAAATAGAAATGCGCAATTTGCCTTTATATGGTTATGGCGTTAAAGCTTTTGTCCTTTCCATGATCGAAACAGCTTTCCTGGCTTCTGAAGGTCAAATACGAGGAGAAACGATCGAAAGGATCCTTTCGATCGGCCGATCAATGCTAGAAGCAGAAATAATTCTGCATCCTCATATCGAAGAAACCTTGCGAACCTTATCACAGGCATACAGCTTAATGGTCATAACCAAGGGCGATCTTCTGGATCAAACAAATAAGATTGGTCGCTCCGGGTTGAGAGATTATTTTTCACTGGTAGAGATCGTCAACGACAAAAACCCCGACACCTACCGCAGGATCCTGACAAAATATCATTTGGATCCTGAAAAATTCCTGATGGTCGGTAATTCACTTCGCTCGGATATCCTCCCGGTCCTTCAACTGGGCGGAAAAGCCGTTCATATCCCTGCGAATACCACCTGGGCACACGAAATGGTGCAGGATTTCGACAAATCGCAAACTGGATTCTTCGAAATCACAGAGATGTGTCAGCTGCCTAATTTGATCACAGGCATCTCATAAATCATTAAAATTTGAAAAGCTATTATCAGAAGGGGAAGGCCTATCAAGGATGGAGCCATGTCAATATACTGTGCTTCAAGATCATTCACACCCAGAAAAGAGCTAATTAATCATGCTTACAAAAACGGACTTCCTGCTGTACTTAGATGCCCCCATGCATTTATGGGCAGCTGCCCATAATCAATTAGAAACCAAACCTCCTACCTTGCATGAACAGCATCTGACATGGCAAGGCCAACAAGTGGAATCTCTCGGTCGCATCTACCTTGAAGACGTCTTGCTTCCCCACTACACCAATGCCCAATTAATCTGGCAGCCGCCATATGAAACCAGCCGATTCAAGATCCGTGCTGATGCCCTGATACACGACCAGGATACGAAAGCCTATGATCTTTATGAAATCAAATCCTCCACCTCCATCAACAAGCAGCATAAATATGACCTAACTTTTCAGGTATTGGTGCTTGAAACCATACTAAACCTGCGCAATGTGTACTTGCTGCATATCGATAAAACCTATCTTCACCAGGATTCCCTGGCAATCGAAAAATTCTTCATGGTGGAAAATCTCACAGAAACAGTAGAAAAGTATCGAGATGAAGTTGACATACTTCGGGAGCAAGCCTGTGAAATTGCCCAAATGGCAGTACCGCAACAAAATTTTGCCTGCACAAAACCCCGCTCCTGTCCTTGCCTGGAACTCTGCCATCCCCAGATTCCTGAGAATCCAATCTACAATATTCCTTACATCGGCAAGAAAGCAATTCAATTGCGAGAGATGGGCATCAAGGCAATTGAAGACATTCCAAATTCATTTCATCTCAACACCACTCAGCGCAAACACTATCAGGCTGTCAAATCCGGCCAGCCAATCGTATCACCTCAGGTTATTCAAGCATTATTAACAAATCTGCAATACCCAATCTATTTTTTAGATTACGAAACCTTCAATCCTGCAATCCCTCTTTTCCCTGGTTATCATCCCTATGAACATATCGTCTACCAATATTCACTGCATGTGATCAATCACCCTGGGGCAAAACCGCAGCACTTCGATTGCTTGCTCACAGAGCCTAAAGACCCAATCCCAATACTCGTGCCTGATTTATTTGATCATCTCGGTCCCCAGGGATCGGTGGTGGTCTGGAACCAAAGTTTTGAAGCCCAGCGAAATAAAGACATGGCAAAGCATTGTCCACAATATGCGCAACAACTCCTGCATGTCAATGAACGACTGTATGACTTGATGCTTATCTTTAAAGAGGGTCATTATGTGCACCCTGATTTTCATGGGAGTGCCTCCCTCAAAGCTGTACTTCCTGTCCTATGCCCTGAACTCCAATACAAGAACATGGTCATCAGCAATGGTGAGGAAACCATGCTGACATGGTATCGGTTCCAAACCGGCAATATCCCAATCGAGAACCAGGCTGAAATCAAAGAAGCTATGAAAGAATATTGTAAAATGGATACCTTTGGTATGATTGCAATAATGGAGAAATTAAGCGAGACAATAAGGAACTATGATGGATCTTAAAATTGCAGTTGCACAACTCCGGCAACAGGGAATAGCCATCGGGTCATTGGTGGCGGATGTGACTGAGGAAGCAGCCCGTTGGAAACCGGATCCTGATAGCTGGTCCATCCTGGAAGTGCTCAATCACCTTGTGGATGAGGAGGTGTTCGATTTCAGGCGTCATTTAGAACATATGCTATTCACACCGGATCAGCCCTGGCCTGAAATTGACCCCCAGGGATGGGTGACAGAAAGGGCTTATAACCAGCGTAAACTGGATGAAACCCTGCGAAACTTCGAGAGGGAACGGGCTAATTCCATTAGATGGTTAGGCGAACTCACTCAACCCAATTGGGATTCAAAGGTCTCATTTGACTGGGGAGATCTCACCGCAGGAGATATGCTGGTCTCCTGGCTCACCCATGACCTGCTGCATATCCGTCAATTGGTTGAGTTGCGATATCAACTGACAGCTGCTAACAGCCTTCCTTTTCGTGTTGAATACGCCGGCAAGTGGTAAGGAGAAATTATAGAATCTGTACTTAGTTAATGTGGGATGCGCTGCGATCTGTGCCTGGCGTATCGTCCAAATATTGAAATGCGTCCTGAAAACCGGTAAATCCTCAGCGACGGTTAGCATACATATTTTGGTTTCTGTATTCCCCCCGAAGATATCGAGTGTGATGGGTGTTTTGAGGATGGGAAGCCAACCATAGACAACGAATGCAAGGTGAAACCCTGTGTGACGGCACGCGGGCTGGAAAATTGTGCGGGTTGTAGGGACTATATTTGTAAAAAGCCGGCTAGTATATTGGTGACTCTTGAATCAATCCAGATGAAGTTCGACCAGTAAATCCCTGAATCTGACCGCCAGCGCTTTATCTTGCCTTATGAAAATGCAGACAGATTAGCTGCATTGCACCATAAAAAATAAGATCCGCCGGCTGTCCAGCGGATCTCGTGTCGTTCAGAAAATATTACTCAACCTTCATACTTCGAACACCATTGATATCTGAAATCTCCTCGATCAGCTCTTCCAGGTTCTGATCTTTGGAGATTTTTGCGACCACCTGGATGCGTAAACGTTTATCCTTTACATGCTTCTGAATGGTGAAATTAAGGATGTCGTCTGTAAATTTCTCTACAACTTTTCGAATGGCTTTCACCAGGCCCTTTCGGGAGCCTGCCTCAATTGTGATAAATCGAGAAACGGACAGCCGCACAAAACGCTTTTCAATCACATTTAGCAAGACAAGCACCACTAAAATAAGCGCTGTAGCGATCACAGCCACCAGATAGTAGCCTGCACCTACCGTCAGCCCAACGATCGCCATTGTCCACAGTGATGTCGCCGTTGTCAACCCCTTCACCGTAAAGCCATAACGAAGTATTGCGCCAGCGCCCAAAAAACCGATCCCAGATATCACCTGGGCCGCTAAACGGGCTGGGTCTGCAGGCAAACCGGGTCTGGCAAAGAGATACCCCAGGTTGGCGGAAAGCACCATCGCCATTGCGGCGCCAATCACAAGGATGATGTGGGTTCGAAGTCCAGCAGGTTGATCCTGACGTTCTCGCTCAAGTCCGACAGCTGCGCCTAAAGCAGCTGCAACAAGGATCCTTATGATAAATTGTGTTTCGGATATCATAGGTGTTCTCTCCTTTTTTTTGAACAAACCGGTCCCAATTTTCTAAGAGAAGAAATTCTGCTATCTAAGTGTATTTAATTATTCATTTCACAATTTTAATTTTTGACCAGAAATAACATGTCGTAAGCAGATCAATGCCCTTGTGTTGTGACATTGGAGAATGGTGTTTATTGAAAAATGATATACTTGCTTAGGATCACGGATCTTTAAAGTGTGAAAACATTCGGCGCCTATTAGCTTGAAGAACCAAAAAGAAAACTGATGTGGTTTTTTATTGGGTTATTGATTCTAACATAAACCCAAAATAACACATAGGGTTAATTCTGAAGTTTGTTCTTCCTCTTCATGAGATGTATAAAAAGAGTTTAATACATATTTTCATGATGACAATGCCTAAATTATTTTCTTTGCAAGTGTTCTATCGTTTCTTGAGATCCAATAACATCTTTAACCCCACAAAATCGGTATGATCCTCAATCTGTATCCATAGCCATCGGCCTTGCGACAACGTTGATGCTTGATTCAGTATCTCCCGTATACGGGCATTGAAGAAATTAATTTTTTCAAGTGCTGCCGCATACTCCCTCGGATCAAGCGTGATTAAAGCGGTAAAAGCACCTCGCTCCGGGAAGAGCGTGCAAAGCAAGGTCGCTTCATGGCGATAACGAATTCCCCAACCATGCTGCGCACTATAATAAATCATCTCAGATTGACATCCTGGAAAAACCCTCTGCAGGTGATCTGTCACATCCTCCCATACGGGAAGAACCATTTCACCAATCTGGCTGTTTATCATCGCCTGATCCGGCTGTACCTTCCTGTCAAGAAATCGCTTAAAAGTCATGTGTTACACTCATCTACTCTGGTTTATTCACCTTATCATATCCCATCATTCACAAAAATGAAAAGTCGTCTTAAAACAAGTGTTGAAGTTTCCCTTATTCGATTCCCTGCACAGACTGAATTTACCTGGGGATTAATGACAACTGCAAGGCATCGGTCGTCAGGTGAGAGCAGTGCGTGGTTCCCATTTACATCCAATTGGCGTCTTTCGCTCCTCGTTTCCATTTCCCATACGCGGATTGTTTTATCACTTGAAGCAGTGATCAATCTTGTGCCATCTGAGGCCAAATTTTGTGCATTGACACTCTTTTCATTCCCAGAGAGCATTCCCTTGCAAGCCCAGTCCGGGACTGGCCATAATTTTATAACGTTATCCATGCCTGCTGAAAATATAGGCTGACCATCCGGCGAAAATTTTATGTCATTTATGTAACTTTCGTGGGCTCTAAATGTGATAGGGGCTTTAAGCGTATTCTCATCAATCCTCATTTTTTCGATCAAATCGCATCAATAGGGTAAATATTCTATTTAAAGCCCACATTTTTAGAGGTGTTCGAATACCTGACTCGTAAATTATTCGTTGATCACAAAACAAGCCGTGATTTCTCACGGCTTGACGCATTTATCTAAAATGAGATCGTAAAGAAATCAACCAACCCTGGCAATCTCCACCATATCTTCCAGGATTATCTCCAATGCCATGGTATGGCTGCAGCGACCGCGAGTTTGAAAAAAATCGCAATTACATTGCCACTGCCCTTTGTTATATGTAATTGTATGGTCATTGTTCTCACCTTTAAATGTAACTTTAAACTCTGAAAATTCAATTCGGTCACGTTCTTCTGCGTAACGTTTGGCCTTCTCGATTTTCCCAATCAATCCATAATCCATAGCTTACTTGTCCTTTCGATAAGAAGGAATATAAAAAACAGCACGCGCAGGGTTGCCTGGCGTGCATAGATATTGAATTTTTTGACATAATCTCTGCATACGAACCTTTTCGCAGGATGTTTTAGTGGCTTCAGTATAAACCGAGTTGCCCGGGATGTCAACGGTGCTTTTCAAAGATCAATGCGTCTTCCCCACCGATATAATACTTTGCCCAGCGATCAGATATCTTGTAACCGGCGAATTCATACAAACCAATTGCTGCTTCATTCGATGCCCGTACACTCAAGCGGATGATTGGCATGGCCAGCTCATGTTCGCATCGCTGCAATAAAGCCAGGGCGATTCCTTTTCGTCGGAAGGCCGGTAAGACCCCAAGTGTGGTTACCCACCCTCTTCGACGAGCAGGCTCTGGTTCACCACCAATGAAACCCACCATCCGACCATCAACCACCGCTTTGAGTCGGACCAACCCCGGAAATGTTAAAATACCGATCACATCCCAAAAAGACCAAATATCTTCCGGTGGAAAACATGCGCGCTCCAGCTGGTTCAATTGTGGATAATCTCGCCAATCAGTATTTTCGATCGACCAGCCATTTTTCGAATTTATTGAAAGTTTTTGATCCTCGCCTATGATCACTCGCAACCTTTGGTGAGATGAGATTTCTATAAAATCATTATACACGCAACCAGATAAAGGACTCTTAATAAAAAGCAAGTAAAATAATATTATTGATAAATAATCATCTTTATGAATGGTTGATCCATGAAAATAAGAATTGCACTTGCGCAATGCAACACCAAACTTGGTGACGTTGCCGCCAATCTCAAGCAACACATGACAATAATCGAAAATGCTAAGGCGCAAGATGCTGATCTTGTCATCTTTCCTGAGCTTTCGCTGACCGGCTATGCCCTTCAAGACCTTGCTGTCGCCTCTGCTCTGCGCCCCCATCAAGACGATCCGGTATTCAATGAACTGCTGACAGCCAGCCAGGACATCGACTTGATGGTGGGGTTCGTCCACGAAGATCGACGCCATCGATTTTATATCGCATCCGCTTACCTGTCTGGAGGTGAGATTCTCCACATTCACAACAAAGTCTATCTGCCGACATACGGCATGTTTGATGAAGGCAGGTTCTTTGCCTGGGGCGATTCCGTACGGGCTTTCGACACAAAATTTGGCCGGTTTGGTATGCTGATCTGTGAGGACTTCTGGCACGCTTCCCTTCCTTACTTGCTCTGGCTGGATGGTGCGGATGTTCTCTTGTTTTCCTCTGCCTCACCCGGGCGCGGATTAGAAAACAACCCCCGGTTGAAAAGCTCAACGTGGGTCGAACACACCAACCGTGCATATGCAGGTTTTTTCACAGTCTTTGTCGCCCATACGAACCGGGTAGGATATGAGGACGGGCTAAATTTCTGGGGTGGATCTACGATCTTCGATCCAGACGGTAAGCTTGTTGTTCGTGCACTCGATTTTGACCCGTCGTTAACCATCTCAGAAATTGATCTAAATCAATTACATCGTTCACGCGCTAAGTTGCCGCTGCTGCGAGATGAACGCACCAGTCTGGTACAGCGCGAATTAGAAAGAATACTGCGTGAGACATGATTGATCTGACCATAGATACTAAATTGACTGAAAAGATACTGACGGGATTCATTAAATCCGAATTGAACCGAGTTGGCTTTAGTAAAACCTTACTTGGCTTGTCGGGTGGGATTGATTCCGCGGTGAGTCTTTACCTATCTGCCAAAGCCCTTGGACCGGAAAATGTCCTGGCGCTGCGCATGCCATACAAAACATCCCCATCTGAAACCTTAAAAGATGCCCAAACCATGATTGACGACCTGGGTGTGCAGACTAAGACGATTGAGATCACAGACATGGTTGATCCGCTCATTAATCGCTACGACGATATGAGCAAGGTCCGTGCCGGAAATATAATGGCACGCATGCGGATGATCATCTTGTTTGATCAATCCGTAGCTTTTAATGGTCTTGTGATGGGTACCAGTAATAAAACCGAATTGCTGCTTGGTTACTCGACAGTTTTTGGTGATTCCGCAGCAGCTCTTCAACCCATCGGTGATCTCTACAAAACCCAGGTACGCCAGCTTGCCAAAGCATTAGGTATCCCTGAAGAAGTCATTCAAAAAGCACCCTCAGCTGACCTGTGGCAGGGACAAACCGATGAGGGTGAATTGGGTTTCACCTATGCAGACGTTGACCAGCTGCTGTATTTATTGGTCGATGAGCGCTATCGCCCTGAAACCTGTATTGAAGAAGGTTTTGACCGGATATTTGTGGAAAATGTCGTACGAAGAATGAAACAAAATAACTTCAAGCGGGTGATGCCGCCCATCGCCAAGCTTTCTGAACGGACGATTGGGTACGACTTCTTATATTTGCGTGATTGGGGAACATAGTCATCCAAAAACAATCTGCAATCAGAACAGAAAATTGCAATTCCTGGTATA
>CAYTXE010000005.1:0-3744 GCA_964441045.1 uncultured Candidatus Brevefilum sp. | reverse complement strand
CGTGTTGTTTTAGCAAGAATAGCGGCAGAGGCGATGGACAATGACCGGGCATCCCCTTTAACCAGCGGCGTTTGGGGAACCTCCACCTCAGGCAGGGTCAGGTAATCCACCAAAATATGCTCAACGGAACATGTAACTTGTGCCAGAGCGTGTTTAACTGCCAGGTAGGTCGCTGGCACGATGCCGATCCGGTCAATCTCATCCGCGGACGCAAAACCAACTCCCCAGGCAACTGCAATATCTTTGATCTCCAGCGCCCAAGCATCACGAGCCTTTGGTGTCATCACCTTCGAGTCCTTCACCCCTCTTAACAATTCGGCTAAGTTTGAAACGCCCGAAGGGAGTACGACGACTCCAGCAGCAACAGGTCCAGCTAAAGCCCCACGCCCGGCTTCATCCACACCAGCAACAAAACACACTCCCTTATCCCATAATTTTCGCTCAAAGGTGAGATCAGGGCGTTCAGGCAGCAGTGAACGGTCAAATCTCTTTCGGGGACTCATACCGTCCATGCAGGGCACGCCAGCGAATCGTCAGCAGGTCAAAAGCCATACGCATGGAATCCTCCACCAACCGTACCCGACTATCTGCGTTGAAAACCCAATCGATGCCAATTTCCTGAACTGCATAGCCCATTTTCCGGGCAATGAAGAGCACTTCTGCATCAAAAGACATACCATTTAGAGTCTGCAATTGGAAAACCCGTTTGGCTACTTCCCCCCTGAAGCATTTGAACCCGCATTGTGTATCCTGTAAACCGGGCAGAACTAACCAGCGCACCATCGTGTTGAAAATGCGGCCGATCATATGGCGATAACCCGGTTCATCATAGCGATGGGAATCTGGTAACTCCCGTGAGCCAATAGCGACATCGACCGATTCTAATGCTGGTGGAAGAAAGCGGTTAACCTGCTCAATTGGCATGGAAAGATCAGCGTCACACAGAAAACGATATTCACCCTGGGCCTCCAGCATTCCGCGTTTAACCGCCAGACCTTTACCCCGTATTTCCTCAGAGAAAATGCGTAAATTCGGAATCTTTTCTACATAAGATCGCGCGATCGCCAGGGTTTCATCTTGACTGCCATTTTCTACTACCAGGATTTCAGAAGAGTAATTTTGACGGCACAAAAATGCATTAATTTCCTCGAGTGATGGACTCAAGCGTTTCGCTTCATTATGTGCTGGGATGATGATTGATAGAAATGGTTTTGACAAAATCTTACCCAATTTATCGTGTAGAAGTACATGACCAAAAAATGGCAAGATGAACGCATGATCAGACATCGTTCGCCTTCCCATCTTATTCAAAGTCGGGGTGGGCGGACTTGAACCGCCGACCTCCGCGTCCCAAACGCGGCGCGCTGGCCGACTGCGCTACACCCCGGCAGATAAGAGTATAATCCGAAGTATGTATAAACGTCAAGATGTTGCTGTTTCTTCTCCAGTGACATTCATCATGCCTTTATTACTGTTGCTGATAACCCTGAACTCTGCCGCTTGTACACCAAATAACATTTCCTCAACAAAAGAATACGACACGATCCCCGCCATATCTGAGAGCCCAAAGTCAACGACAACAACAGCTCCCTCCTCCCTACAGGATGCCCCAAGTCCCACTTCCACCCTAGATTGCCTGGCATCAGGTGGCAAAATTCTAAACGATCATTTTGAAAGTGAACTGCTGGGGACAATTATAGAATTTATGGTCTACCTTCCACCCTGTTATCACACTAACCTGCAACAAGATTATCCTGTTGTCTACTTAATGCATGGCTTATCCTACACCAATGAACAATGGCTTCGGATAGGACTGGTGGATAGCATGGACTCATTGATCGCAGAAGACTCACTCCCCCCCTTCATCATTGTCCTCCCTTACGAATCAGATCCTGAGCCACCCCAAATTTCACAATTTCCTGATTCCCTAACCCAAGAACTCATCCCATGGGTGGATGCACATTACAGAACCCTGGCAGACAAACAACACAGGGCAATTGGTGGTGTTTCTCGAGGGGCGGCCTGGGCAGTTCAAATCGGTTTCGAACACAGGGAGCTATTCAGCGCAATAGGGGCTCACAGCTTGCCGCTCTTTCAGGCTGACAACGGCAGCGTCCATCTCTGGCTGAACCAAGAGCCAATAGAAGATCAACCCAAGGTTTTTATAGATATTGGCCGAAATGACCAGGAATGGAAATCAGCCCAAAATTTCGCGAATCTTTTAGATGCAAATCACATTCCCCATGAATGGTATATGTTTAAGAATGGTCACACAGAATCTTATTGGTCAAGCCATTTGGAACAATACCTGCTCTGGTATGCTCAAGATTGGTGATTATGAAATTTCAAAAATGATGTAAAATAGAAACAGCCCATATTACAAAAGGAAAAGGAAACAAAATGTATCAACAACTTACAATCGTCGGATATTTAGGCAATGACCCCGTCATGCGGTTTACCCCCAGCGGACAGGCTGTAACAAGCTTCTCTGTCGCTGCGTCACGTTCCTACACCAACAACGCTGGACAAAAGGTGGATGAAACTGCCTGGTTCCGTATCTCAGTATGGGGTGCACAGGCAGAATCCTGCAATCAATACCTCAGCAAAGGTCGCCCGGTGCTGGTTGTCGGTCGATTACGCCCAGACCCAGAATCTGGCGGACCACGCGTTTTCACCCGTAAAGATGGTTCAATGGGAGCTTCCTATGAAGTCACTGCAATGAATGTCCGCTTCCTTCCCAGCGGTGGTGATGGTGGTGGTTTCTCACAAGATAAGGGTGCTGAACAGGGAGGCGTTGAAGACGACGATATCCCCTTCTAGATGGGAGAATAAATGCCAACAAAATCCATACCGTCGATTGAACTTCCGGACGATCTGGAATCAAAATACGTCAATTTCGCCCGGATTTCTCATACCGCGTCCGAATTTATTTTAGATTATTCATTATTGCTCCCCGGTGTCAAGAAACCAGAGGTTAATGCACGCCTGGTCATGTCTCCCATTGCAGCAAAACTTTTCTTACGAGCATTGGCTGAGAACATCAAACGTTTTGAAACGAAATTTGGTGAGATCAACATCCCCGGGAAACATACACTGGCGGATGATCTCTTCCGGTCACCCAATAACCCGGAGGACAAGTAATGAGTGCGAACCTTGAAGCCCTTGCTGAACGAATCAGGGAGTCTTTTGAACGTAAGAATCAAATCAGGGATGATGCCCTCACCCAAAGCAGGAACCTGATCCGCCACTCAGCCAGGGCAATTCGCGCTATTCACCGTAATGATAGCGATCTTGCCCATGAACATTTATCGGATGCTGATAAGTTGGCGAACGCTTTGAGGGAGGGCTTATCCAATGATCCTGACCTTTACTTTTCAGGATATGCCCAGGACGCCTTAAAGGAATACGTCGAAGCCCACCTCACTGTTGCGACCATTCAGGATAAAGACTGGCCAACTGCAGAAGATTTGCAGGTTGAATACGCCACATACCTAAATGGCATGTCTGAAGTTGTTGGCGAGCTTCGCAGAAGGGTCATGGATATTATGCGCGACGGTCACTCACCAGAGGTGGAGCGTTTGCTTGAGGTGATGGATGATATATATGCACAGCTCGTAACAATGGACTTTCCGGATGCCTTGACTTACGGTTTACGCCGCCGAACGGATATCGCTCGAAGCATCATTGAGCGAACACAGGCTGATGTTACTGTTAGTTTCCGGCAACAGCAGCTTGAAAAGCAGA
>CAYTXE010000004.1:0-41559 GCA_964441045.1 uncultured Candidatus Brevefilum sp. | reverse complement strand
CAATCCAGGTTACTGGAGGAGGCGTTTCGGCGAGAGAACATGGCTTACCGCCTGATCGGTACACAGCGGTTTTATGGGCGTCGTGAAGTCAAAGACATGATTGCTTTCCTCAGATTGACCTACAATCCACGGGATGAGGTCAGCCTGGCACGTACCATCAACCTGCCGCCACGTGGGATTGGCGGAATCACGTTGGAAAAGCTGCGAAGGCGCGCTCGACAAGGTGGTTTGAGCAGTGGTGAGGTTCTCCTGGAATTGTTTACAGATATTGGCACATCACATCAAGCCGCCCTGGGACGGGCAGCTGAGCGTTTGAAACCATTTGTAAAAATGTTTTCTGATTGGCGAAAGAATCTCAATAAGGTGTCATTAACAGTGTTGTATGATCAGATCTTGCAGGATACCGGCTATGAAACTTTTATTAAAAATGAGAGCGATACATTGCAGGATCGATGGGCTAACGTAGAGGAACTGCGGCAGGTGCTGCTGGAGTATGAAGATAGAGGTTTAGAAGAATTCCTTGAGGCAATGGCGCTTGTAGCTGACCAGGATACTTTGCCTGAAAAATTAGACGCCCCGACACTGATGACACTGCATGCTGCGAAAGGCCTGGAATTCCCGCAGGTCTTCATCATTGGTCTTGACGAATACTACTTGCCTCACAGCCGTTCCCGAGATGACCCAGAAGCTATGGCAGAGGAACGGCGTTTATTTTATGTCGGTTTGACACGCGCGAAGGATCGGCTATACCTCCTGAGGGCGCACAGGCGGCGCAGTCCATATGGTAGCTATGAGACGATGCAGCCATCGCGTTTCCTGGACTCACTTCCAAAAGACTTGATCCGTGGGGAAATCAGCAAACGCAGGGAAGGTCAACGCGGTTACGACGTGAGCGTTTATCAGTGGGACCGCCAGTACGGGTCGTATAAGCATCAAGAGAAATCTTCACCCCCTCAAGCGATTACCCAGCGGTTCTTCCCGGAGATGCGCGTATCACATCCCGTTTATGGGGAAGGCTCGGTCCGAGCCAGCCGTATGGAGTATGGTGATGAGACCGTAGAAGTTTATTTTGAAGGTCTGGGACTAAAAGCGCTGGTGGCTTCGATGTCCAACTTAGAAGTTCTTGAGGATTAATACCCGGGTTTGAAATGAAGCAGACTAAGATCAGTGCAGGTGTTTTTATATTGCTATTGTTGATGGTGGGTATGGCATGCAGTTTAACTTCACCAACACCAGCCTCGTGGTCGCGTACGCCAACAGCGGAAGCACAGGCTGCGACCAACGCAGCGATTGCATTGACTCAGCAGGTAGCCCTGGAACAGACCGGAAGATTGAGAACCCCAACACCGGATTTCACCGAAGAGAAGACTTTTACACCGACCTATGAACCCACTAACGAGATAGATGGACCCTGGTTGGTCTACCCTGGGGGAGAAGGCGGTATGCTATACGCTTATGATCTGGAAGCTTACCAGACCATTGAAATCAGCCTCCCAGAACCCATCTATACCGCTGATCTTGTCCGGGGTCTCTCACCTGATGGAGAAACACTGATTATTCGGGCAGGTTCCCCATTAAACCTGGATGAATTAGCCCTTTATCAAATCGACCTGCCTTCTGCAGAAATTATTCAGATATCACCATTATTATCCTTAACCCTGCAGCGAAAGATCGTGAATGCGGTCGGGTCGCGTGCGTTTGAAACACTGCAAGCAGTGACTCGTGCGGAAGGGTTAGCCTGGTCACCAAATGGTCGATATCTGGCCTTTACTGGGGCATTAGATAATCAATCAAGTGATTTGTATATTTATGACACAATGAATGATCGTGTTGAGCGCCTGAATGGATTGTATTCTCAAAACGGCGTACCTTATTGGTCGCCTGGGAGCAATTTCCTGATCTCACTGGAATTCGGGGAATTTGATCAGGAGGATGGCAGCTGGCATGCGTTGACTGTTACGGGCATTCAGGTGCCGGGTTTTAATGACCAGAACACACTGTATTTCCCGGACTCTGAAAGCCAGGGCGAAGTATTCGTGGGCTGGCTCAACAGCCAGACCTTTATCAGTTATTCCCTAACACCTTCAGGCCTTGAAACCCTCCGGCAGGTTAATATTGAGAAGGAGGAGGTAACAGTCATTTTTCGCGGATCCTTTGATGAGGTAGGTTTTGATCCCTACACGAAGACAATTGCGTTTATCGTTGGAAATAATAACTCGGCACCTAATAAAATGGTAGCGGGTATTTATCTTCTAAAACCCGGGAGTACGGCCTACAACTTGCAGCGAGCAGGCGATTGGGAAAGTTGCGTTTGGGATTCGGGCGGGATGTTCGTTGTGAGCCAATCACAAGGTGTACTCTTAATTCATCCGGATGGAGGTGATGTATTCTTAGCTGATGAAGGTGGTGTCAATCTTTCCCCCACAGGGAATTGGATGGTTGGTTGGGGGGATGGCGTGAAAGGCGCTGTTGGGGCGCGCTTGTATCAATCATCAAGCAGTCGACCACTGCAAGAACTCAGTGATATCGCCATCAAAAACGTATTTTGGCAGCCGGACTCGAAAGGTTTCTTTCTTTTTGGTGAAGAGGCTCTTTATCATTTAGAGTTTCCTGCTTTGAACCCGCAGAAAATCAGGGAGGGATTTAGTAAAGACGACCTCATTGATTTTATCTGGGTGGAATAAATGAATTCTAAAGACGGGTTCATTTGGGAAGCCTATTAAAAACGGCTATAATTAGGTCGTTATGAAACCGCCACAAAAACCGCCTGAAACGGTCGCCGTGTTGGCGCACCCGGACATTCCTGGTGCCCTTAATGTCGCCAGGGATGTAGGCGCATTCCTCCATGGTGAAGGCATTACTATCCAAACCGGCTCATTAAATGATGAAAACCTTCGCAATGCAGTCAAGGCGAAAACCTTTGATCTGTTGATTGCATTGGGGGGCGACGGGACGATGCTGCGTGCTGGACATCTATGTGCACCAGTTAATGTTCCACTGCTGGGGATCAATATTGGTCACTTTGGTTTTCTTGCTGAATTGACACGGGAAGATTGGCAGGAGTCCCTTCCAAACCTGTTGGCTGGTAAATTTAGATATGAAGCACGGATGATGCTCAATGCCTGTTGCATCCGCGATGGTGAAAAGAAAGCTTCCTTCGATGTGATCAATGATGTCGTGGTTGCTCGGGGACAGTATGTTCGTCCGATAGAAGTTGAAGCGTATCTGGATGGTACATATATTATCAGTTATGTTGCTGATGGCTTGATAGCCGCTACGGCGACAGGCTCAACAGCCTACGCCCTTGCCGCGGGTGGTCCGATCCTTCCTCCGGAGATACGCAATATATTGCTGGTTCCTGTTGCACCTCACCTCTCAGTGGACCGGGCAATTGTTCTCTCGGAAGGAGCCTCTGTAGTGATAAGAGTTCGGACGCAGCATGAAGCCGTTGTCAGCGTGGATGGGCATGAACCCGTTCACCTTTCCAGTGGTGACAGCGTTCGGATCACCGCAAATCACAAAACCTTTTATATGGTCCGTTTTGAGGATCCAAGTTATTTCTATCGCAATCTGACATCCCATATGGAAAGAAATCCCATCATAAGTAAACGAGCTGATGACCAATCGAAATAATTACGAATCACCCGCAGATGAACAAGCTATAACGCTGCGTTGCAGCAAATGCGGTAAACCCATCACACCTGAAGAGGCTATTCAGACGCCGATTGGTTACCGCTGTAAGGATTGCGTTCGCCGTCAACAAAAGGTCTTTGATACCAGCCAACCGTTGGATTACCTATGGGGCTTCCTGATTGCTGTCATTGCATCTTTTGCTGCAAGTTTCATAATCCGGATGATAGGCTTTTTCACCTTCTTGTTGGCACCCGCAGCTGGTGTTGGTATAGCTGAAGCGGTGCGATTTGTGATCAAGAAACGCCGCAGCAAGCGTTTATTTAGGCTTGTTTCAGCTGGAGTGATCCTGGGAGGTCTTCCAGCAATTTTAATCTCGATCTTTAACCTGACCTTGGGGCTGGGATCGGGGGCGGTTAACCTGTTTAGCTTGCTGCCCCTTGGCTATCAAATCTTGTATTTGGTGCTGGCTGTACCATCAGCATATTATCGTCTATCCGGGAGTCGGCGGCCTTGAGGAGCCACAATAAAAATTTCCCATGTTAACGGAATTACACATTAAGAATTTTGCTATCATAGACGAATTGAGCCTGGATTTTAATCATGGCCTGGTGGTTTTTACAGGTGAGACAGGCGCAGGGAAATCGATCATTTTGGATGCCCTGGAAGCTGTTTTAGGTGGGCGCGCAGAGGCAGCCGCTATCCGTACGGATACTGATAAGGCAATGATTGAAGCGACATTTCGGCTATCTCCTGATATCAAAGAGCCGGTCAATGAGCTGCTTGAATCAGAGGACCTGCTCGACAATCCGGATATCGTCACGTTGGGACGAGAGATTCGCCTTGAGGGACGCAACACATCCCGAGTCAATGGTCGGGTTGTAACTGCTACGCTTCAGCGAGAGATTGGTGCCTATCTGGTGGATATACATGGGCAGTCTGAGCATCTCTCTTTATTGCACATGCGCAACCACCTGCATTTGTTGGACAGCTTTGCAAATGTAAAAGTGGATTTAAGGTTTTATCAAGATATTTATCAGCAGCTTCGAGAGGTGCAGAAGACACTCGGTAATTTACGGCAGAATGAGCAGGATAAAGCCCGGCGAATGGATATGCTCTCTTACCAAATACAGGAGATTGAATCTGCAAAACTTGAACCTGGTGATGAAGCAGCATTAAGGCAAGAGCGCACCCGATTGGCTAATGCTGAAAGCCTGGCTAAACACTCACAGAATGCGTTGATGCTCATTGAGGATGGGACACCAGATGTCCCTGGCATCAGTGAATTATTGGGGGAAGTATCGGAAGCCCTGAAAAACCTTTCCCGCATTGATCCATCTACTGCCGCATTATCTGAAAGGGGAGAAACCAGCCTGACACTGCTTCAGGATTTGGCGCTGGAATTACAAAATTATGGGGAAAGTATCGAATTCAATCCGCGTTTGCTCAACAGGATTGAAGAACGCATCGATTTGATCAACAACCTGAAGAGGAAATATGGCAGCAGCATTGAAGAGATCCTGGCTTTTGGTGTGCGTGCCAAGGAAGAGCTGACAGCGATCACGCACGCAGAAGAGCACATTAAAGCACTGGAAGAACAAGAAGCACAGCTATTGATAAAACTTGCTGAAAAGGCGCATGAGCTCAGTTGTATACGGCATGAAGCAGGTGAGGCGCTCAGTAAGCTGGTGGAAATTGAGCTGAATGATCTGCGAATGACAAATGCCAGTTTCACGGTTTCAATCGATGAACGGACTGATATAAATGGGCTGCCTATATCAGAAGGTAAGAAGGTGGCATTTAATTCCTATGGATATGATCGTGTGGAATTCCTGGTTGAGACGAACCCTGGAGAAGGGTTAAGGTCTCTGGTGAAGACCGCTTCCGGGGGAGAGACATCGCGCTTGATGTTAGCTTTGAAGAATGTCTTGGTAAAAGCGGACCAGGTTCCAACTTTGATATTTGATGAGATCGATCAGGGCATCGGTGGGAGAGTTGGTATTGTGGTTGGGGAAAAACTCTGGAATCTCTCTCGACAGCACCAGGTTATGTGTATTACCCACTTGCCGCAGCTGGCAGGATATGCTGACCAGCATTTCAGTGTATCGAAGCATTTAGTAAATGAGCGAACTCATACTAAAGTGGCTTTACTTGAGGGAGGTAATCGACAAAAAGAATTAGCGCAGATGTTTGGCCCAGTCAGTGAAGGTACACTGCAATCTGCGGAAGATATTCTAATGATGGTTAGAGAACGGAAATCACAACTTCTGCTTTTGCAATAATTCAAGAACGATTTGCCATATATAGAAATCAAATATAAGGTTAGAATTGGGTTAATGAAGGATCCTTTCCAATATTGGAGGGGATTAAGAAATTAAAGGAGCCGATATGCCTAGCTTGAAGGAAATCTTGGCTGTGATTTTGGGGGGTGGTCAGGGAAAACGGTTATATCCACTGACTTTGATGCGTTCCAAACCCGCTGTACCAATTGCTGGGAAGTATCGATTGATCGATATCCCGATCAGTAATTGTATCAATTCTTCTATCTACAAAATTGCCGTCCTTACACAGTTCAATACAGTTTCATTGCACCATCATATCACCGGCACCTATAACTTTGATTCCTTCCATACAGGTTGGGTTCAGATATGGGCTGCAGAGCAAACCATGGAGCGGATGGAGTGGTATCAGGGTACAGCAGATGCAGTTCGGAAACAACTTTTAGAGATTCAATCCTCTCGTTCTCGCTATGTGATTATCCTGTCCGGAGACCATCTTTACCGCATGGATTATTCCAAAATGGCACAATCTCACTGGGAGAACAAAGCTGATGTGACTATAGCAGTACAGCCGATAGATCGTGCGCATGCCTCCAGATTTGGGTTGTTGAAATGGGATGATAAAGGTGAAATCGTTGACTTTGCGGAGAAACCAAAGGACCCACAAGTTCTGGATGATTTTGTATGCCGCGATGATCCTGAAAAACCATATCTGGCTTCCATGGGTATTTATTTGTTTAACCTGGATACACTGGTCAATATCTTATCGCTCAAATCCAGCGGTCAAGATTTTAATGATTTTGGTTATGACATCATCCCTTACTGCGTAAAGCATAAACCCCGCGTTTATGGTTACGAATTTTCCGGTTATTGGCGTGACATTGGAACCATCCGCTCATTTTACGAAGCAAACCTGGACCTGACCAGTTCTGATCCGAGCTTTGACATCTATAACCCACATAAGCGCATCTACACCCACGCACGGTTTTTACCTGGCTCCCAGTTGTCGGACTGTCGATTGAAAAATGTATTGATCGCTGAAGGCTGTAGGATTAATAACACGGAAATTGATCATGCTGTGATTGGTTTACGCAGCATTATAAAGAGTGGTGTTCGGATCAAGGATTCTGTTTTAATGGGTGCCGATTATTATGATGATTCAGGCAGTATTCCTATCCAGATCGGTGAAAATTGTGAGATCACAGGTGCAATTATCGATAAAAATGTTCGCATGGGGCAGGATGTCACAATTAAACCATTCCCTCGGGGTACGGAATTTGACATGGATACCTACTCGGTAAAAGATGGAATTGTCGTGGTACCCAAGCGAACAATTTTACCTTCCGGCACTTATATTGGACCTGAGCAATAAATATAGAGTAACTATTCAGCAATTGATGAAGCCTCATTTTTTGAAGTGAGGCTTTTATTTATTTATCGGGCGAAAGCCCTCACTCCTTAATGTCATGAAAAACGGAATCACGATGCAGGGATTTAAGTTTGTGTTGGATAATGTATAAGAGGAAAAAAATTCATGCTGACAATTTTCGAAAACAGAAAAGCTATGGATTGAGGCATTCAGGTCGATTATTCGGGTTAACGCCCGTACTTCTTTAAAATTTTGACGATCTTCCACGATTCAAGCTTAATTATTCGGGAATTTGATCCACATTTTTTATGATTATTTTCATTGTAGTCTGATCAAGTAATCTAATATAATTATTGTCCATGCGAACATATTTAGATTGTTACCCATGTTTTTTACGTCAAGCCATTGAAGCTGCCCGTATGTCCGGGGCGACCCCTGCACAGGAAAAGGAAATCGTGTTGGGCATCCTGGAGACATTAAAGGGCATCGAAGACGGTGCCACACCGCCAGTGATCGGCACAGAAGTTCATCGGCTCATACGTGATATTACTGGCAATCCAGACCCATATTTTCAAGTGAAGCAAGAAGCAACTGAAAAGGCGCTGAGAATGATGCCAAAATTGCGGTCTTTGCTGAATGCATCTGAGGATAGGCTGGGAACTGCTCTCAGATTGAGCATTGCTGGAAATATCATTGATTTTGGACCCAACCCGGAATATGACCTTTGGGATATTGTTGATCAAGTGCTGAATGAGGATCTGGCTATCGATGACACGGATGTCCTTTTAATGCGATTGAAGGAGGTAAACTCTGTGTTATTTCTGGCAGACAATGCTGGCGAAACTGTGTTTGATCGACTGCTGATTGAAGAGCTGCCCAGGCCTGTAACATATGTCGTGCGGGGTGGTGCAGTTATCAATGATGCGACGATGGAAGATGCCATTGCCGTCGGGATAGATCAGGTTGCTGAGGTGATCGACAACGGCGCACGAGTCCCTGGCACAGTCCTGTCAAAGTGCAGTCCGGGTTTTCAGGAAATTTTCAATGCAGCGGATCTGATCCTTGCAAAGGGGATGGGAAATTACGAGACTCTCTCGGAGGTGGATGCGCCAATTCTGTTCTTAATGCGGGTGAAATGTCCTGTCATTGCAGATGATGTCGGTGCACCGAAAAACAGTGCAGTGATAAAAAAAGGGATCGGTTTATCCTAACAGGGTGCAATTCTATTTGGTTTCAAAATCAGATATAATTAGTGGGGTTTGTGTCAATAATCCCGATTATTGACCCTTAGATTATCTTAGGGTCTTTTTTTAATCGTGTCTTATGATTCATATTTGAAAATTATTTGATTGGAGTTGTTTGATGAGTGATGAAAAAGCGGGTTTGAAGGCAAGTCCGTCTGAAGACATTTCAATTTCGTGGCACACCATGAGCAGCACGGATGTCTTAGAGAAACTGGAAACCCAAACCGAATCTGGGCTTAGCAGCGAAGAAGTCAAGTCCCGACAGGAAAAGTTCGGCCTTAACGAATTGCAGGAAGCCCCTCCCACGACTTTTTGGGAGATGTTGTGGGACCAGATCAACAGTTTTGTTATCTATATGCTGCTGGGTGCAGCAATTATTTCGGCATTATTAGGAGATTACACCGAAGCCATTGCCATCATGGCAATTGTTATCTTGAATGCCATCATGGGTATCATTCAGGAAAGCCGTGCTGAGGCTGCTCTGGCAGCTTTGAAAAAGTTGGCTGCACCTGAGGCGAATGTGATCCGTGATGGGCATCGAGTTTCTGTGCCTGCAGGGCAGCTTGTCCCCGGTGATATTGTTTTCCTTGAGGCTGGGAATTACATCCCGTCAGATGTTCGCTTATTAGAAGCTGTAAATTTAAAAATTGACGAGGCGTCCCTCACAGGAGAATCTGTAGCAGTTGACAAAAATGCACAAACTCGTCTGGAAGCGGACATTCCGTTGGGCGATCGTAGAAATACTGCCTTCATGGGGACGCTGGTCACTTATGGACGCGGCAAGGGCGTAGTTGTCAGCACAGGGATGAACACGCAGCTGGGGATGATCGCTACGATGCTTCAGCGTGTTGAAGATGAGCAAACGCCTCTTCAGCGACGTCTTGATGGGCTTGGCAAGGTGTTGGGCTGGGGGTCCCTGACGGTTTGTGCCCTGGTTTTCATAATTGGTGCCATCCGATTTTTACTGGCACCAGGTGCTGTGAGCATTTTCAGCCAGGCGGCTCTTGAACACTTTACAGAATTATTTATGGTAGCTGTTGCATTAGCCATCGCTGCTGTTCCAGAAGGATTACCAGCTGTTGTGACGATCAGTTTGGCGTTAGGCATGCGTGAAATGGTGCGGCGACATGCACTCATTCGAAAACTTTCATCGGTTGAAACCTTAGGTTCAGCCACGGTGATTTGTTCTGATAAAACAGGGACACTGACACAAAACGAAATGACCGTCACACGTATTTGGACGGATGGTGAGTTTGTGAGTGTCACTGGAAGCGGGTATACACCCAAAGGTGAATTTACACAGGATGGCAAAACGGTTTCTTTGGAGGATTATCCTGCGCTTAAAACTGCCCTGTGGGTGGGTACACTGAACAATGACTCCCAACTCGAGTATGCAGGGGAGCAAGGCGGTCAGGAAACCTTCCGGATGATCGGTGATCCCACTGAGGGTGCCATCTTAGTGGCAGCATTAAAAGCTGGCGCTTCTGCGAAATTGCTCAATGATGCTTATCCGCGCAAACAGGAAATTCCCTTTGACTCTTCTCGCAAAAGGATGGTGACCGTTCATGCTGTTGAAGAACCTCGAAATGATGATATCTCACCGCTCACAAAAGAGGATGGCAAGCGGGAATGGCACATCGTGGCGGTTAAAGGCGCTCCTGATGTGGTGCTGGATTTGTGTTCACACATTCAAACACTCCAAAATGGCGATGAAAAACTAACTGAAGAACGGCGCAAGGAGGTATTGAGTGCCAATGACGCCATGACAGGCGATGCTCTGCGGGTGCTGGGTGTTGCCTATCGGATGGTGCCGGTTTTGCCAGAAGAGGTTAACAGCGATGAACTTGAGCAAGATCTGACGTTTGTTGGTTTAATTGGCATGATCGATCCAGCGCGTATTGAGGTCAAGGATGCCCTAAATACCGCTCGGGACGCTGGTATCCGTACGATAATGATCACTGGTGATTATCCCAACACAGCTCGCGCTATTGCTGAGGAAATTGGCCTTCTACAGCCAGGCAGGCAGGTGATAACTGGTTCCGAACTTAATGAATTTTCTGATGAGGAAATGATTGATAATGTCAAAGTGACAGATGTGTATGCCAGGGTCAGTCCTGAACATAAAATGCGCATCGTAGATGCTCTGCGTGCCAATAATGAAGTTGTAGCCATGACCGGTGATGGTGTGAATGATGCCCCTGCAATTAAAAGAGCAGATATAGGCATTGCGATGGGAATTACCGGGACAGATGTGGCGAAGGGTACTGCGGATATGGTTCTCACCGACGATAATTACGCAAGTATCGTCTCCGCTGTTGAACAAGGGCGCGTTATTTACAGCAATATCAGGAAATTTGTGTATTACCTGCTCTCTTGCAATGTTGCGGAGATCATGATCATTTTCCTGGCGACATTATTCGGTTGGCCTGTCCCGTTGACGGCCATTCAGCTTCTATGGCTGAACTTGGTAACAGATGGTGCGCCAGCACTGGCTTTGGGAACAGAGCCGGGAGATCCGGACACAATGGATCATCCCCCTCGACCCACCAATGAATCGATCATTAACCAGAATATGTTGATAGGGATAATTGTGCAGACAATTGCCATTACAGCAGTGACTCTGGGTGCCTTTGCAATTGGACGGTTTGTTGATCCCGAACACCTTGAATTTGCTGAAACCATGGCGTTTGTTACCCTGAGTATTTCGGAGTTGTTTAGAGCCTATACTGCGCGATCAGAATTCTATCCTTTGCTTAAGATTGGTATTTTCAGAAATAAATTGATGAATTGGGCTGTATTAGGTTCAATGGCACTGATCCTTGTTGTGCTATATGTGCCCTTCTTCCAGCCAATTTTCAACACAGCTCCGCTGGGGATTGCTCAGTGGCTTGAAATTTTACCCCTGGTATTGATACCTTCTGTAGCAGCAGAATTGACCAAACTCGTCATCAGCAAGAGGATGAAGTCACAGCGTCAGGTTGATGCATAAAAAACATATTCATTGGAAAAAGATGAGAAACGGTCCTATTGTGTGGGGCCGTTTTTTTGATGACTCATTCTGATACCATAAGGAGTCATTATGAAACATCATGATTAGAGAAGATAGCTACAAGAATTTAGAAAGTGCGATAGAATTTGGGGAAGATCAACTTATCATTATTGGATTGATTATAGAAACTGGATTTATCCACAGGTTTTCAACCAGTAAATTTTAGATTGGGGATATAAGGTGGATAAATCTGTGGAGAAATAAAGGACAATAAATCACGACAAATATCAATCGAGTCAGGAGGTGCCGGAAAATATTGATGCATCAAATTTTATTTTAAATAGGAAGATCAATAAATTAGTTGTATTCAATCCGGGTGAATGTTTTTTCCTTCTATTCGAAGCGACTCTTAAAATGTATTATTATTCTATAGATGAATGGGAAAGTCGTTTATAATTCGCATAAATTCTGGTCCGATGCTATTGCGTCAGGCCTTATTTAGCAGCACGTAAAACGAGAGAGCAGGTTTTAATGGAAAAATTCGTTGCCGTAGCGGGAAATATCGGGGTTGGAAAATCAACGCTTGTAAAGCTGCTCAGCAAGTCATTAAATTGGATCCCATTTTATGAACCGGTGGCGGAAAACCCTTATTTGGCTGATTTCTACGAAGATATGCAAGCCTGGGCATTTCACTCGCAGATCTATTTTCTAACAAGTCGTCTGCGGATTCATCGCCAATTGATGAACATGGATGGTTCTGTTATCCAGGATCGCAGCGTTTACGAAGATGCGGAAATATTCGCACACAACCTCTATTTGCAAGATGCGATCAGTGAGCGGGATTATAATGCTTATAGTGAGCTGTATGATGTGTTGGTTGAATTTCTGCCTCCCCCGGACCTCGTTATCTACTTAAGGGCTTCCGTGTCAACCCTTCTGGAGCGTATTTCCAAGCGCGATCGTTCTTACGAGCGCACCATCAGTGCAAGCTACCTGGCAGATTTAAACGAGCTTTATGAGAGCTGGGTTGAGCATTTCGATCTATGCCCAGTCTTAACTGTGCCTAGTGATAACCTGGATTATGTCTCGAAACCTCAGCATCTGGCATTGATTGTGGACAAAGTACGCGATATCCTGATGGGGAAGGAAGAGGTACGCTTCGTTCTTTAGACCATTATCCTTCAGAAAAAAAAGGACAGACGCGTGGATACGTCTGTCCTTATATGTAAGTGTACATCAAGTGCAGTGGATAAAGCTGAGGATGATATTTTTGGTGGTTCTACCTGCTAAATCTCTTTTTCGGTTTCTTCTTGTGGTTTTACGTCTTCACCACGAGGTGTGACCGTCAATTTGATTGCTGTGCGAACCTTGCCATCAATGTCGACGTCAACAAACTCCGGTACACAAACGATATCAATCCCATCATTTACCAGGTATCCTTTTGCAAGGATGATCGCTTTGACCGACTGGTTAATTGCACCAGCGCCTATTGACTGAACCTCAGCAAAACGTTTCTCACGCATTACACCTGCGATTGCCCCAGCGACTGCAGCCGTGCGGGATTTTGCAGCAACTTTGATGATGTTCATAACCTGCTCCCTTGTTGAATACTTGCGGGTTCGAAGTTTATAATCTAATTGTAATTAGGGGCACATTATTGAGTGATTTAATTCTACAAGATTTTCCCACATGAATCAAGATGTGTAACCATCAAGTTTTAATGTTAATTTAATGAATAGCCAATAAATTCAATTGTGTTAGCAGTCTCTCATTAGTAAAGCTGTGCTTGTGACCGATTTTGACCTATATTTTTTAGGGTTAAAGTGGGATTTGATAGACCCGGTAGCGTTTATAAATTTTCCCACCCATGCGCTCTGCTAACATGGGGGTTTTGGGATTGTCCACAGAGGTCAATGAGAGATCAGCCCATGAATACCCCTTTTCTTTGGCTCGTTTTGCCATCTCTGAGAACAGCATCAGGCTGACGCCTGTTCCCCAATATTCCGGCAAAACCAAAACGCTTTTAACTGACAATCCTTTTGGTTGGATACGGCTGTACTTCAGCATTTTAAGCCAATCCCACGGGTAGCGCAGCCCATTCACACGATGCAATATCTCGTTCAGGTTGGGGATGCCAGGGAAGAAGCCAACTGTCTGATCACCGACATCTGCAAAGAGGATCATGTACGGGTCAGCAAATTTCTTAAAGGGTGCCAGGCTGTCATTCAGGGCTTCGCGATCCCAACCGACGAAGTCAACAAGGTGTGCCAGCGCTTTATTGAGTAGAAAATGCACCCGGTCAGCTTCCTTATCCCATTCATCCAACCGTGCTTCCCGAACCACTGCGATACCTCGGGCAGCGGCTTTGTCAGCAAGCTTATGCAGTAATTGGATTTCTCTGGTATCCTGCGTAATGTCGATGGCAAAGGCGATATTATCCGGTCGAAGGGGTTTGAAGCCATGATTGACAACCAAATTCTCATAATAGGGTGGGGTATGCCCACAGTTGATGGCAGGCGGTCGGTCTCGTCCGTCGACCAGGACACCGTAGGCTGAGTCATAGTCTTGGTGAAAAGGGCCAGTCATGCGGGTTAGTTGACGATCTTGCAGCCATTTTTCAGCAGTATTAAATAATTTATCAGCGACAAGTTGATCATTGATGCATTCAAAGAACCCAAACATGCCGTCATTTAGTCCTCGTGAAGAATTAGAAGAGTGGTCAATAGAAGCCATGATCGTCCCAGCCAGCTTGCCATCTTTATGAGCCATGAAGAACTCTGCTTCACCGTGGCTGAAGAAAGTGCCTTTTTGGGGATTTAGTTGTTTCATGCGTTCAGGAAGCAGCGGTGGAACCCACAGAGGATCGTCCTTGTAGATCTGCCAGGGGAAGGTGGCATATCGGCGGCGTTGATACCAATTTTTAACTTGCTTGATGATAATCTGACTCATGGTCACTCCTGTCAATGTTGTCTTTTTGGCGTCGGATCTCCAGTTCACTGACAATATCATGGTGTTCCTGGCGAGAGAGGGGGTAGAAAATTGCAAAAATGATCCCGCCCAGCAGCAAGATGGCGGGGATTGGTCCAACAACGAGACGGATGCCTGTGAGGGTTGACTGTGGTTGAACCGCAGCGTTAGGGATGTAGCCGCTGAAGTCGAGTACAGCTAATGCTAACGGCACAGCAATTGAATTGGTCGTCTTGCTCATTAATGTGACCAGGCTGTAAAACATGCCTTCATGTCGTTTGCCAGTCTCCAGCTCATCAACTTCGATGGCATCCGGGATCATTGCCCATGGAAGCACATGTGCAGCTCCCACACCCAGCCCAGCCAGGAAGCATAAAGCAAGCAGGTACACGATGGAGCTGGATGCATTGACAGTTATCAATAAAATTTGTACGATCGCCCAAAATGCGATGCCATAGATGTATGCCAGCCGCTTGTTGAATTTTTTTGAGAGCCAATCCCAAAGGGGCAGGGAGATGATGGCGGTGATAAAAATCGTGGCCATGATCACCTCGGTCAAATTCTCACGCTGAACAACATATTTAATGTAGTAAAGTAAATTCGCTTCAATAATATGCATACCGGTCCATGTGAAAAGGTAAATTACTGCGCTGAAAACAAAAGGGCGATTTTTTATGGCGGATTTAAATGATGCTAATAATTTGGGTTGTTCTAAATGTGTAAAATACGGTTTTTCCCTGGTGCCGAAGAATACAAAGAACAGGGGTACGGCGGAAGCGGCCCCAAAAATCAACCCCATATGAAATACATTCCCAGCATTTTCAGGTGACATTTTGCCAATGATCATCATCGGGACGACAAATGAGATCAAACCACCAAGAATGGAGAAGAACATGCGGTATCCCGTGAGCTCTGTGCGTTCATCATAATCCTCAGTAAGCTCTGGGGTGAGTGAGAAATAGGGCATACCAACGAAAGTGCTTGCAGTATCATACAGCACAAACATGATGGTGTAAAAGACAACGAGGGCGATTTGGGTTTCTAAGGGTGGTTTCCACCACAATAAAGCAAAAATTAAACCAAATGGTAATGCCCCAAAAAGCAGGAAAGGACGACGCCTGCCCCAGCGAGTACGGGTTCGATCTGAAAGATATCCAACCAGGGGGTCATTGATGTAATCCCAACTCTTACCAATGAACAATCCAATTGCTGCAATGGCAGGTGCGATTCCCACAACATCGGTCAGGAAGATTGGGAAATAGGCAGCAACGATTGTAGAAGTCATGCTGAAACCGATATCACCAAAGCCATAAATGATTTTGGTCCATGTAGGCAATTTTTTCATGCGCTAATCCTTTTTATGGGTTGAAAGGTTCATGCTCTGCTAAAATAAAAAACCCCTTGATTGGGCTGGAGCCCATTCAAGGGGATATTCCAAGTTATTTTACTTTATCAAATTGTCTATGGGATGAAAGTGTGCACGATGTGGTCTCATTAAATTACCTGCCTTAGAAACACAGAAACATTCAGATGGTCTCCTTCGCGCCTGGAAGCGATTTCTTCTCGGCACGTTTTTGCTTGCGCTCTTCTCTACGCAATCGTAATCCCTTAACAATCTCGCGGTGTTGTTTTCGGGTGAGAGGATAAAAAACCGCCATCATAATACCTGAGAAGAGGAGCAAAGCAGGAAGTATGCCAATGACCAGGCGGATTCCCATTAGTGCACTTGCTGGCTGAACAACTCCCTGACCTTCTTGAAATCTTGATAACTGTAAGATCAACAATCCAAGAGGTTGCGCAATTGCCATACCAACTTTACCCAACAGGGTGATCAAGCTGTAAATCATACCTTCATTTCTTTCACCTGTATGCCATTCTTCCCATTCAATCGCATCTGGGATGATCGCCCAGGGTAAGACCTGCGCTGCACTGACACCGATCCCTGCCATGATGCAGAGAATTAGGATGAGCCAGAAAGGTGTTTCAGGTGTCATGAAAATCAACACTATCATCACAATAGCCCAGAATGCGACCCCGCCGATATAAGCGTAACGTTTGTTCCAGTTCTTCGAGACCCAGTTCCAAATAGGTAATGCGAAAATCGCTGTGACAAAGATGCTGACCATGATGATCATGCTTTGCGACGGTCGCTCAAGGATGTAAATAATAAAGAATTGTAAATTCGATTCAACAACGATAATGGTCATCCAGGTGAATAAGTATATCAATGCGCCAAAAACAAAGGGACGATTCTTGAAAGCAGCCTTTAAAGAAGGCAGGAATTTTGGTGGGACTTCTGTTTGATATTCTTTCTTTTCCCTCGTCCCAAAGAAGACACCGAGAATAGGCGTTGCAGCAATCACGGCAGCAACCATCGCCATGATCGTGACACCTTGTTTGGTGGCAAGTGTCCAATCGTTTCCAATGATGAGCAATGGTAGAACGTAAGCTGTCAGGCTGCCGATAATATTAAACATCATCCGGAAGCTGGTTAGCTTGGTGCGTTCGTCATAATCATCGGTCAATTCAGGTGTGAGTGCAAAATAGGGCATATAAACCGTGGTAGCCAGCAATTCATAGATAATATACGCAACAGAATAATAAATGACCAAACCGGTCTGACTTAAATTCGGGCTGAGCCACAGCAGGATGAATGAGAGCCCAAATGGGATGGCGCCAAACAGCAGGAAGGGACGGCGGCGTCCCCATCTCGTGCGCGTGCGGTCTGATAGGTGGCCGATAATGGGATCATTGATGAAGTCCCAGCTGCGACCGACTATAAAGATTATCGCCACCAAGCCCGGGGGCATGCCAACGACAGTGACCATGAAAACCGAGAAAAACGCGGTGATAAGGGAGTTGTTCATGCTGAAGCCAAGATCACCAGCACCATAAATTAGCTTGGTTAGTAGGGGTAATTTCTCTTTATTTACCATACGATTAACCTCTCGATAAGTGATAATTACTATTAATACAACACGAGTGACACTTCTAAGTTGTGAAATAAGTGCCAGGCATTTATGAATACAGACAAGCTAATATGTGATGTGATCGTTTCTTAAAAATAAATTTTAAGAATCGAAAAGAGCATGATTATTGTTAATATTAACACAGTGATTGTAACACTATAGTCGAATAATACACAAATAAGCGATAGTGGTGAAAATCAGGTCATTTTAGAATGAACACTGCTACCCCTGATCATTAACGTTGAACGACCCACTGTCAATGTGGGGCGTTCATTATTTTTTCCTATAAAGGGTGTTTAGATTAATTGTTCCCATCGCCTTGTTGGCGACCACCAGCCCATAAGGGGCGTCCGTTTTGATCTCTCACGCTAATATTTTCACCTGATGTATCGTTTAGGATCTGAATCACTTCAAAATTATCACCTTCGTAGAAGCCAGTGATTGTGAGTTCATCACCCTCTACGATGGAGAATCCTTGTTCAATCAGAAAGCTAAGAACTCGCCCTTCAAGGTCTAACTGAGATCCATCTGGAAGTTCAATTACCAATAGGTCAGCTGACACGGATACGACTGTCCCGATTTCTGTCATCTGTTCATCCACTTCAGCCTGACCTACACCGAGACCATCTCCCGGCACACTTTCGGGTTGGCCACCTTGAGTTGTGCCAGATCTATTTCCTTGCTCTTCTGCACCTTTTCGGTATTCAGTTCCATCTGAATGTGATTCTTCATCACAATCATTCGATCCTCGGCTATTATCTTGACCACGCAGGTAAAGGTTGTTTTCAAGGCTCTTATTTACTGACTGGTTTTTGTTTTGATTTATATTGGCGCCATCATTCCCTTCAGAGAGATTCTTGCTCAATGCAAGGGGTTCCGTATCATCGTTTTTTGCAAGGGTGCGATTAACTGCACCGAATACCAATAAACCAAATACGATTGCTAAAAACACACCAACAAAAACTTTTTTTATCATTTTTACCTCAATTCTTCTAAATCTAAATTTTTTATACAGATAACAATATTATGCTTGTTCCAATCCTATTGAACTTGACTTGTGACCAAGCTTTTTTGGGGATTTTACAAACATTTTTCTTGTGATATTCGTGATCCACTTCCAATGCAATACAAAATGCAGAATGGCTGTGATCGTCATCGCCACACCGCTCCAGGTGTGTATCAGATCCCAAGTTGATTTGCTGAAGAGGATAACTTCGCCAGTAGGTCCGCTTTCTGGAAAGAACATAAAATAAACACCAGAGATTGCACATATCAAGAAGCTCACCGCAATGGTTGCATCCAGCAGGATGTTGTATGTCAATCGAGGGCCAAATCCATCCCTTTTCTTTCGGAACACTTGCCAGCTTCGCTTGATTGTGCCTGTAATCCATCCCCAGTGAATGATTATGTGAACCAGAGCGGCCAGTATCATAGCTGCACCGGACCAGGTATGGATGATATCCCATGTTTGCCTACTGAAGATCACGACAAGATCATAATAGGGATTTCGTCCGCCTTGAAAACCCCCTGCCGGAAAAGCAAGAAAATAAAGACTGGACAACACCGCAATGACTGAACCGAATGCCAAAAGGGCATCAATCCACCAGTTTTGGCGTAATTTTGGTGTTAATGAGGTTCTTCTTTTTTTCATAGGTTTCTCCGTTTTATCTTTTTGATGGTTTCTATTGTACGGCTGTGATTTGCAGAAATGGTGGAAGGGATGTGAAGAATTTGTGAAGAGATTACACAATCTCAATAGCCGGGCTATAATATTTTTATGTCAACTGTATTGGTCATTGAAGATGAACAAGAACTTTCCAATGTACTGAAGGCTTATCTCCAGCGTGCAGGATTTGATGTGTTGATCGCTGATCGTGGAGATCAAGGGATTGATCTCTGGCAGGATAACAAACCGGACATGGTGTTATTAGATTTAAACCTGCCAGGAATGGATGGCATCGATATTGCCAGGAAGATCCGACAAACCGATGACACACCCATCATCATGGTAACGGCACGGGTTGATGAAGTAGATCGGCTTTTGGGGTTGGAATTGGGTGCGGATGATTACATCACCAAACCCTTTTCCCCAAGAGAAGTGGTGGCAAGGGTTAAAGCAGTTCTTAGACGTGTGCAAAAGATCCTTGACCATTCACAGGATGAAATCCTGCTTGCTGACCTGAAAATTAATGCAGATGCTTATTCAGTCGAGCAATCCGGGGAAGCTATCGATTTGACACGAACAGAATTTTCATTGTTGTTAACCATGGCGCAGCAGCCAGGACGTGTTTTTTCACGGCTGCAGCTTTTAGAAGCATCACAGGGTGTTGCATTCGAGGGATATGAACGCAGTATCGATGCTCATATAAAAAATTTGCGAGCTAAGCTGGGGGATAACAGTCGAGATCCACGCTATATCGAGACAATTTTTGGTGTTGGATATCGGTTTATGAAGGTTGCTTCATGAGCATGCGATGGCGTTTGTTAGGTTCCTTTTTATTGATAATACTGATTTCCCTGGGAACGGTGGCAATCGTGACACGCTACACCACCGAGCAAGAGGTCGAAACCTTCTTGGGACATGGGGGGCAGGAGGGTTTGGAAAACCTGGCAAACTCATTGGAGTCATTTTATTCAGAAAACGGATCCTGGAAAGGCGTTGAATCTGTCTTTCCGGGCGAACCCGGGCGTGGGAAAGGTCAGGGACAGGGATCAAATGATTCAGCCAGGAATCATGTTTTGGCTGACCGTTCTGGCATGATTCAGTATAGCCCTGAAAATAGTGATCTGGGGACAAGATTGTCAGGAGAGGATTTAACACAAACCATCCCCCTCAAGGTGTCAGGAGAGATTGTTGGATATCTAATTCCTGAAGGCGGCATCCTGGAGTTACCTGAAAATTTTGATTCTCTGTTAATTGAGCGTGTCAACCGTGCGACTCTCGTGGCAGCTTTGATATCAGGGGGATTGGCGATTCTGCTTGCGCTCATCTTGGCAGCAATAATATTAAAGCCGGTGCGGGGTTTAACCAATGCAGTTAAGAAATTAGCAGCGGGAGATATGTCACAGCGCATCTCAATTCAGGGGAAAGATGAAATTGGTACGCTGGGCGATGCATTTAACCAAATGTCCCAATCGCTGCAAGAAGCAGAATCGCGTCGTCAGGCAATGACTGCTGATATTGCCCATGAGCTACGGAATCCCTTAGCGATTCAGCGTGCCCATTTGGAAGCCCTTCAAGATGGACTCTACCCATTAGATCATGAAAATCTTGCCTTGATCGCTGAGCAAAACCGGCAATTGACTCGTTTGGTGGAGGATTTACGCACTTTAGCCTTGGCAGATGCAGGGGAATTGGCATTGAGTAAACACCTGGTTGATCTCAGGCAAATGTGCACGGAAACCCTTGCAAGGTTTGAACCGCAGGCTAGAAAAAAACAAATTCATTTATCAGCTGATTGTGAAAGTGATCAAATTCTTATCGATGCAGATGAAAAACGTCTTTGGCAAATTCGAGATAACCTGATGCAAAATGCCCTGCGTTACACACCAAATGGGGGCAAAATTAAATTATCATTGCATGACACCGACAACCTGGCAGTTTTTATGATCAATAACAATGGACCGAAAATTCCAGAAGAAGCATTTGGGCACTTATTTGAGCGATTCTTTCGAGGGGATAAAGGACGAGATCGCGCTAGCGGTGGAACTGGGTTAGGGTTGGCCATTGCACGGAAGTTAGCAGAAGCACATGGTGGAATGTTGACAGCAGAAAACCATCCTGATGAAGGCGTGACTTTTACACTCAAGCTCCCTAAATAATTGGGGATTTCTCCACCCTTGAAGAACAATAGATGATAAGGTGTGAAAAATCAGATACTTTCTGGTTCCTGCTGTTTCTTTCTTTTGGGAAAAATAAGAGACAATAATGGAAGGATCAATAAATTGATCCCAAACAGGATCAGGAAGGTATGGCTGAATCCGGTTAGATCAGCCAACATACCGCTGAGATACATCCCAATACCCTGTCCTACGTTTGTAAACGCCATCAGGATGGCATACATAGAAGCAGCGATCCGGGGATCGACAAAGCGCATAGCGACTGCAAAGTATTCCGTCTGGTATGTCCCATATGCAATACCAAAAAATAAAACCAGGGTGATCGCCATGGGTAAGCCGAACTGGGGTGCGATAAGGAAAGCCAGAGTCAGCAGTGAAGCGCTCAACAACACCACACCGATCAGCAGTGCGCGTTTGGCCTGGCATTTGCGCATCAGCCAGCCACCGATAAAGCTGCCGCCAACTATCCCGGCACTCCATATTGAAGTGATCAGGCCAGCAGTTGAAAAGCTGATGCCGAACTGCGCCTCCAGATAAGGGTTGACGAGCTGGTTTGCACCCAATATGATCACGAACATCAGCAGCCCCAATCCACCGGTCATAAATGTCTTTCCATTGAAAGCTTTGAACGCAGACCAATCAAATCGTTTCTCAACCTTTCGCTTTTCTTCTCTCACAAAGAACATTAATGGCACAGGAAGGATGGTCAACGCAGCAAGCACCCAGAAGACAGACAGCCAGGAAACGTTTTCTGCCAGGAATCCCACGACGGAAGCAGCTACAATGGCGCCCACTGCCCGGCCACCAACCATAAAGCCCTGAATAGTGCTATGTTCTTCCTCTGGCGTGGTATCAAGCGCCAATCCATCAGTACAGGTATCATACAGCGCCAACCCTAATTGCATGATAAAAGCCATCGCCACATATCCCCAAAAATGCGAGCCGGGATCAATGAAAGGTGCTGCCACCAAGCATAAGAACTGAACGGCTAAACCGATGAAGATGTAGGGCTTGCGGTGCCCCATACCAAACAAGTTGACACGGTCACTGAGGATTCCCAGCCCGATCTTGAGTACAAAGGGTAGCAAAGCGATAAAACCAAAAACACCCACATCGGTCATCTGCAATCCATTATCCAATAGATAAAGTGCATTGAGCGCGGCGAAGAAGCCCTGGATAGTACCCTGGGTGAAATAAAGCGAGCCAAAGGTTAAGTATCGAACGAATTTTGATTTCACTATGAACACCTCATAACTTGTGGATTAATAGTCTAGACCTATTTTCAATCTTCCAAATGTCATGGATAACTTAAAGAATTATAATATCAAACGATCCTGTTCTCACTCCAGCCACCTGATCATGAGAGAGAGAAACTTTGGCTTAAAAACTTAAAAATGAAATTGGTGAAGTGTAAAAGACTTTGTTTTTGCTTTTATGGGGACGGGGGGGTGAAGAATGTAAAAGAAATCCTTGATTGGGATTCAAGGATTGAAATAACCAGGAAATATAATTATTTCGAAAAATGCGGATGAGTCTGGGAAATCCCCTGATGGGTGTTTTGTCCGATTTTCTCGGCATACAATACATTCTGCACCTCAGGTTGGGAAAGTGAAAACAATCTTCTTGATGGCAGTGCAGAAACCAATTACTTCCTTAGAAATGGGGGAATAGTCCTGGTTTTACAGGGGTCAATTATTATCCAACATGGACTGCAAATGCTCAAAATCTGTCCTTGATGTCATATCGATGCTGATGGGGGTGACTGAAACTTTCTTTTCCACCAGCAAAACGTAAAGATCGCTGCATTTTTCAAGATCTTCCGGGTGATAACGGATCTCATAACCCATCGGGCCGCGATCGGAAGGGAATTTTCGGTGCACAGGTTTGGGCATGTAATACCGTCGGCGAGACTGCCGCGTCAAGACCATTTCTGTTTCAGTGGTGGCGCCATGCGGGATATCCAGTTTGATCAAATCCACATCTATAGATAATGGACTACCAAGCAGCATATTAGCGATTTTATTTGTAAAATAACCCGCGATGCTAAAATCGACGTCCTGGGAAAGCGAAAAGTGGTGTTCTGCGCCGGTTTGCATTGATACAGCCAGCGCTGGGATTCCCAGAGAAGCAGCTTCCAGAGCGGCACCGACTGTCCCTGACATTGTGATGCCGGAGCCAATATTCTCGCCATAGTTAATCCCTGAGACGACAAGATCTGGCTTGTTCCCTATCACATCATAGATGCCATGCAGCACAGCTTGTCCGGGTGAGCCGTCGACGGAGAAAACCTGCCAATCCCGGCCGTTCACGTGCAAGGTCATTTGCTCGATAATCCCAGAGGAATGGATAGGCATACTGCGCCCTGAGCAAGTTTGCTGGTCGCGCGGGGCAACCACGTGAACATATCCAAGGGGGTCGAGGGCTTCTGCGGCGGTCCACAGACCAGGGGAATGGATGCTGTCATCATTGGTCAATAAGATTTGTTTTGTTTTATCAATCATTGTGATTTAATTCTAGATGATGTTGACCATCAACGCAACTCAGTTTTCGTAAAGGGTGGGTTAACAAATAGCCGGATTTTTTAGCAGCTTATCATCACTCAAAAAAGATGTCATTCCGATATCTTTTTATCGAACCTGTATCGAATTATTCCAATTTATTGAAAAGAGCGGTGTCTTCCTAATCTTGGAAAGGTTGATTTTCTTTTGGTGCGGAACCTTAAATCAGCAAATGTCCATCGAGGTCTTCAATTATCATTTGATATGCCAAGCTATAGTTGGTTGGTTCCTGACTAATTTTTGGACCCATTATCTTGGAGTTTCTCGAAAAGGTTTTCTACGCTATCTCTTCCAATCCAAACTCATTGAATGAAAATCTCATCCTTTCTTGGAATAAAGTGAATTTGATGACCGTCATGCTGGACAATGCCAAGATTTGGCAATTCGATGTAACGATCGAATCCTAGAACATCAATATAATATTTCATGCTTTGGGAAATATCGTTTACATTCAGATAAGGATCAATTCTTTCTACTCTTGTATTCATATCTTCATCCAATACTTATTATTAATTCAACCTGTCGAGATGATTAGTTGACATCTTAATGCTCTAGCTCAAGGAGTTCAATATTAGCCGAAATAAAATTTTCTACTTTTGGAAAAATCATCCCAGTGAATACTATTAACACAAGTCGCAAGTAATAAATGGTTTATCGGAGCTTATGCAAGAAATTATCGCGAAAAATGAGTATATTAAAATAGCACCCCATTTTTTCTTTGTTCAAAAACTTATCTTGGATGAATTTATGACTTATCAGGAGCAGCACACCTTACTGCAAAGACCTTGATCCTTTCAATCATGGCCATCAAGCCATTGGCTCGCTGGGAAGAAAGGTGTTGGTTAAGGCCTGTTTGTTCAAAAAAAGTCAATTCTGCAGCTGCTACGGCATTTGCTGGTTGACCTGAATAAACCTGTAACAATAGTGCTGCTAAACCTTTGACAATCAAGGAGTCGCTGTCTGCCAGGAGACGGATTGTACCATCCTGGCATTCTTGATGCAGCCAGACGTTTGATTGGCATCCCCGAACAAGGTTCTCATCGTTCTTATACGCATTCGGCAGGGGAGCCATTTTTTGCCCGAGTTCTATCAAGTAGGCATAGCGTTCATCCCATTGAGGCAGAAAGGTGAAATCTTCAATAATATTTGCCTGGATTTCTTCAATAGAAGGCATTGGTCACCTCCCCAGCATCTTCAGGACCGTGTGAATCGCTGCAGTCAGTCTATCAATGTCTTCTTTATTGTTGTAGAGTGCTAAGGAAGCACGTACTGTGCCACTGATCCCAAGGGCTGTCATGATAGGTTGGGTGCAATGCTGTCCGGTACGGACGGCCACCCCCTGTGTATCCAGCAATGTGCCCAGATCGTAGTGATGAAGCCCCTCGATGTTAAAAGACAGAATACTGGTGCTGTGTTTTCTACTGCCATAAATTGTTAAACCCTCAATCTCTGAAAGTTTCTCTTTCCCATAAGCCAGGACATCATCCTCATGTGCCCTGATCTCTTTGAATGAAAATTGATTGAGGTAGTCAATGGCTGCTGCCAGTCCAATTGGTCCAACAATGTGTGGTGTTCCAGCCTCAAACTTAAAGGGAAGTTTATTGTAGGTGGTTTTTTCGATCGTCACTAAGTCGATCATTTCGCCCCCTCCCTGATAGGGCGGCATGGCTTCTAACAACTCTTCCTTACCATACAGGACGCCTATCCCTGTTGGGGCATACATTTTGTGGCCGGAAAAGGCATAGAAGTCAGCATCCAATACTTGAACATCATGTTCGATGTGCTGGACTGACTGAGCCGCATCTACCAACACTGCGGCGCCTGCGTCATGTGCCATTTTGATGATTTCTTTGGCAGGATTGATCGTTCCGAGCGAGTTGGAAACATGGTTGAAGGCGACCAGTCGTGTGCGGTCGTTTAATGTGTTTGCTAAGATATCCAGCTGGAGTTCGGTGTTTGCATCAAAGGGGATCACTCGGAAGTGTGCCTGGCGGCGCTCGCACATCATTTGCCAGGGGACGAAATTTGAGTGATGTTCCAATTCTGTAACGATCACTTCATCACCCGGTTGAATAAACGCTTCACCAAAGGAAAAGGCTACGAGGTTGATGGATTCAGTAGTGCCGCGTGTGAAGATGATTTCGTGATCATGTCTTGCATTGGTATATTTTTGCACCGTTTTTCGAGCATTTTCATGTGCTTCTGTCGCCAGGCTCGAAAGGTGATGCGTGCCGCGGTGGATATTACTGTTGATGGTCATGTAATAATTCGAAATGGCATCAATAACGGTTTTTGGCTTTTGCGTTGTAGCCGCGTTGTCTAAGTAAGTCAGTGGTTTACCGTTAATGGTTTGGCTTAGAATTGGGAAATCAGCTCTTACTTGCTCAACATTGAAAGTCATCTTTTTCTCTGGTTCCTTTTGTGTTGTTTCATAGATTTTACCAGACAAAAATGCAGCTGAGTGATGGGTATCCGCAGTGACTCATGCCTTCAGGTGAATAAGCCATTCAATCACCTTCAAGACAAAATGAATGAGAATGGTGAGATGGATATGATTGAACTATTAGAACTTGAATCATTACGAGCCAACGATGACATCCACGCGGGTGCCAAAACCAGCTTTAAGACGCAGCTTTGCGCTGCCGTTGACCTCTGAAATCGCCAGGCTGTTGCTGCTGTCAATTGTGGCGATCAAGGTTCCTGGTTCAGCATCTGCATAAGCAAGGGTCAAGCCATGTATCGTTTCACCCTGGATCATCGTTGTGATGGGATGTTCTTTGTACGGCAGGGTACTTGCCGGGAGGTTTGTCGTCAAATTACCATAGACATCAATGATGACGACCTCGGCTTGCCAACCAGAGGAAGTCCGTGACGGCTCTGATAAGGTCAGTGTGACTGGGTCATCAATGTGTTTTCCTAACTTTTCCAGGGGTAAGCCGTTTGCGAGATGCGCCCCAACCGGCGCAAAGATGTCTCGTCCATGGAACAACATACTGGGTTGAGGCAGCCAGTATTTTGGTTGGTCAAGGAACACTATTTCCACGGGCAGTTGATCTTCTTTTGCCTTACTGATTAAAGGTGAAAGCAAACCATTGTCTGGGGCGACAAAGAAATGAGAACCGATTCGTGCAGCGACCGCGCGCCGGGAAGTCCCTACACCCGGATCTACTACTGCGACATGTACCGTGCCGTGCGGGAAGTATGGCACAGCCAGCATGAGCATTCGGGATGCTTGTTCAATATTTTGTGGCTGGATCTGGTGACTGATGTCTATTACTTCAGACTGAGGGGCGATCGATTTGATCACGCCTTTAACGATACCAACGAAGTGGTCTCGCAAGCCAAAATCTGTTAGTAAGGTCACGAGGTTACCCGATTCAAGGGATGGAGGGACTGGATTTTCACCGAATAAGCTAACTACATCGTTGTACTTTAGACCCTGCCGGATGATCTGACAGAAGATCTCTGGGAGATTTGTCATCCGCATTGCCTGGACAGCTTCAGCAATGTTGTAAGGCACTTTGAAGTGCTCCACTGTGGCTTTGCTGTTCTTGATATCAAGCACGGCATAGCTGGCACGTGGATCGCCATCGTCCGGACGGCCTACGGTACCGGGGTTGATGAACAGAATTTTGTTGACCTTGCGTACAAACGCTTGATGAGAATGTCCGAAGAGAAAGATATCTTTTTCGTACGCATCAGCCAGGGCTTCCAGATGTTTATCTGATGATTCTGGTGACACAAAATCGATTGATGACTCCGGACTGCTGTGGGACAATAAGATTCGTAAACCTTCAGCTTCAAATTGTCGTTGTTCCGGGAGTGATTTTAGGAATTTTCGGGATGACTTTGAAAGTGCATGGAAGGTCCAGGCGAACATCTGCCGTTTTTGGGGTTTCTTAACACTTGCCCATTGCGCTTTACGATGTGCTTTGCTGATGATTTTTTTATCATAATCCCCCAGGATATTAATAAAACAAGACGCTTGGAGCAGGCGAACAACTTGATCCGGATTGGGGCCGTATCCGGTTGAATCGCCAAGGTTCAGGATGGTTTGTGCTGCGCCTTGTAGGGAAGCGTGGCGTAGGACGGCTTTCAGTGCGGGTAAATTGCCGTGAATGTCTGAGAGGATGGCGATTTTCATAGATGTCGTTCAGGGTTCTGAGGGTGGCTCATCTAAGTGTATCCAGGCATTATGTGCATCAGTGGATTTTTCCTCATTATCCAGTGGAGGCGTTACCTCAGCTTCGGCAGTATTGTCCTCTTCCTCCTCCTTTTCCTCTTCCTCTTCTTTTTCCTCTTCCTCCAAAACCTCCTCCTCCACAATGTCCATTTCGGGGTTGAATTCCTCCTCTACAGTAAGGTGCTGTAGTGCGGCTTCGACGTTAATTGGTGTATTAATGATCTCTTTTATTGCGTTCCAGGCATTTTCATCCTGCAGTGTTTGCCATGTCGTCAGGAAGGACTGATATTCCTTCGCTCGAGAATTTTTTCGATCTTCGATCAGGAATTCAATTCCAGGAAGCAGCCTATTTAATGGCCCAGTATTTCCAAAATAGTTTTCAATGCGTGCTTCTTCTTTAATGATAAATTTTGGAAGCCAGCTTACCCAGATATCATCATCATGGATATTTCCGAGTTGGTCCTGGATGTCTTTCATGACCTGGACATATGGGATCATGGCTTGTTTATAAATGGGGGAAAAAAGCTCAATGGTGTAGCGCAGTTTCTTACCTGCAATACGCATGGCGTGCAGTTCCTCCACGTTTTCTGGAGATTGGATAAATTCTGCATGGCTCATGAAGTCTTCCAGGGTCGTATTGATTGCTGTGAAAGCTCTTTGGTATAGTGAAGGTGTATAAAGGTAGATGTCTTCTGTATCCACAGAGAGTTTTTCAACTCCCAGGTGGATTTTCTCCAGGGCTCTACCTTCCTGAAGTTTTTTAAGCGTTTTCTCAACTTTATTTTGGGCTTTGACTCGACGTTGTTTCAGCCTTAATATCAAACACTGATAGCCAGGTTTGAATTGGGGGTCCAAGGATTCAACATATAGTTGTGATAAGCGCTCAATTTGGATATCGAGATCACGTGCTGTACCCAGGCTTTTCGTAATTAGCCTGATATCCTCCTGCCATGTTTTGGATTTCTTTTTTGGGAAACAATCTTTGAAGTGTTCAAAAGCATTCCTGAGCCGGCGTGATGCGACCCGCATTCGATGAATATGCTCAATATCCTGGGCGTCCAGGGCGCTGTTGATCTCATCCTCAAGCCTGGTCACCTGATCTAGCATAAAATTAGCGCCGAAGATGCAAATTGATTTCTGAATTTTTTTACCCATATTTTCTACCTCCACAACTCAGCACATTGTTTGTGTATCGAGGATTGATTTAAAAGATTTCGTCAAGTATCGGCCGTTGGTCTTCCAGTAGATCTCGGATATGGTTTTGCAAATCTGTAAAAACCTCCATCACCGGTCGACCAGCATCAATTGTAACGAAACCGAATTCTTCTGCCAGATGGTTGAATAATGTAATTAATTCAGATTGATAATCAATAAAACTATCATATAGATCGTTTGAAGGATGAATGTCTCTGCCTGATTCCCAATAGTTAAGTCCACGGCCATAGATGAGCCGTGAGATAAGGTCGGAAACATCTGCCTTGAGATAGAGCACCAGGTCTGGTTTCAAAGCAAACCCATAGACTTTGCGCGCCCAATCCGGATCAGCGCCGCGAATGATGTCCCGGGCCATAATGGAATAAGAATAGCGGTCTGAGAGGACGATGAAACCTGCTTGCAGCGCGGGGATTATCTGGTTTTCCAGGCGATCCGCAAAATCGGTGGCGTAGAACAAAGCCATTGTAATACGGCCAAGGGTATGACCTTTTTGAGCTGCTTCTAAGCCTTGCTGTGTTATTTTTGATCGCTTTAATCCCGTATCTGAAACAGCAAACCCTTCATCCTCCAACCACCGGCGTAAGAGCTGTATTTGTGTGGATCGCCCAACGCCGTCAGATCCCTCAAGGACAATCAGTTTACCAGGAAGATCCCCAATCTCACGATACGGGAAACCAGCCCCATAGAATTTTGCTTCAGGCATCAAGCTTTTCCTTTCTTAGTATCGATTTTTACAGGAAAGGGACTGTGCGGTCTGACTTCTGGTATTGGCAAGCCTTTCCATCCATCAAGTTCTTGTTTAACGATTCCCCGCACCAGGCGTTGTTGTGCCTGCACAGTCAGGTTTCCGTCGATGACGATCAGGTTGAATTCGTTTACCATATTGTCGTATTCATTGAGGATGCGTTCCTGAAACAATTTAAAACTTTCAATACGACTTTCAGACAGGGAAAGGTCCATCCCGGCTTCATAGTACTTCAGGGTTGCCCGTGAACCGGTGATGCGTTGAACAGAGACATCCAACGGCACACGGAAGTACAGCGCAATATCAGGCTGTATCGCGAAGGAATACAAATTCCGAACCCATTCCCGGTCAACACCCCTGGCAACATCCCTGCCGAAAGCGGTAAAGGCATAGCGGTCTGCAAGGACGATCACCCCTGCTTTGAGCATGGGAAAGATGCGGTTTTCCCAACGATCCGCAAAGTCGGTGCATTGTAGAAGGCTGAAGGTTGTGGGGGTGAAAAGCTTTCGCTTTTTGGCTCGTTTGGTAGTGCTTTTTACCAGTTCTGACGAATTCCATTCACTAAAATAGACTGATCGACCTTGTGTATGAAGCCATTTATAGAGTAAATCGATTTGTGTGGACTTTCCGCTTCCGTCAATACCCTCTACAATTATGAGTTTGCCTGGAGTGGTGTTTTTCCTCAACATAAACATGCCTTTCACACCGAGATGAAGGTTGGATATCAAAAATTATACTAGATTTATCCGTTGAATTTTCTAGGGGAGTAAAAAAACCACTGGATGGGCATTTTAAAAATAAGTTAAATGTATGGAAGACCAAGAATGTCAATTGCAAATTAAAGTAATGAGGAAGAAATTAACTCACGATTATCCAAAACCAGAAAATAAAAAAACCGGCATGATTCGGCCGGTTCGTTTTATGTAGTATCTCATGGAAAGGTCATCATTCATCGTTATTAAAAGACCATTCGTCATCTGAAGCATTGAGTTCCAGCGTTTCTCCGGTTGCGATAAAAATCGTTCGTTCACAGATATTGGTGACCCGGTCTGCCATGCGCTCAATATTATGGACGATCCACATAACATAGTTTGCTTGATCGATGATGGACGGATTGGCAATCATAGCGGTGACATTCTTATGGTAGATCTGGTTAAACAATTCGTCAACTTGGTCATCTTCTTGTGGAATACGTCGAGCCATACTGACATCTTCATTGATAAACGCGCTCAGTGCACGATGAAGCATCCCAACTGCCAGGTCTCCCATACGGCTGATCTCACGTGTGGGGATGGGTGTATCATCCTCTCCGATCAACAGGTTGATCTTGGCGACACCTTTGGCATAATCGCCCATCCGTTCCAACTCGGTGATAACTTCCATGATTGCAGCCAGCAAGCGGAGGTCGTGTGCGATCGGCTGCTGAGTGGCAAACAGGATCATCAATCGGTTTTCTATGGCATAACGTTTTTCATTGATCTGTTCATCGTTGTTATATACCTGACGCGCACCCTCCAGATCCCGTCGCTTGAGGGTGTCGATGGCATTTAACATAGCCTGTTCAACCATGCTGCCGAGTAATAACACCTCATCCTGCAGGTGATGGATTTCACGATCTAATGTTTGACGTGGCATGGGTCTCTCCCAAGAATTTTAAATGATGGTTCACCTATTTTATATCATTCTAACCAAAACGACCAGTCACATAGTCTTCTGTTTGCTGCATGCGGGGGTTGGTAAATATCTGGTGTGTCGCACCGATCTCCACTATTTTTCCAGAACGGTCTTCATCAATCATCAAAAAAGCCGTAAAATCCGATACACGTGCTGCTTGATACATATTGTGCGTGACGATCACAATCGTGTAATCTTCTTTCAGTGTTTCCATAAGTTCTTCAATCTTCAGTGTCGCGATGGGGTCCAGGGCTGATGCGGGTTCATCCATAAGGATCACAGAAGGCTCAACTGCGAGGGAACGTGCAATACACAAACGCTGCTGTTGACCGCCGGAAAGGGCTAAGCCTGAATGGTTGAGTTTATCCTTAAGATCCTCCCAGACAGCAGCTTGACGTAAACTTCGCTCAACGATCTCTTCCAGGACCCCTTTTTTCCGGATGCCATACAATCTTGGTCCATAAGCCACATTATCGAAAATGCTCATCGGAAATGGATTTGGTCTTTGGAAGACCATACCAACTCGCTGACGGATATCCACCTCGTCAACATCTTTGTCATAGATATTCATGCCATTCAGAATAACCTGCCCCTCAACCCGGGAACCTTGAATGAGGTCGTTCATGCGGTTAAAGGATCGGAGAAGTGTGGACTTACCGCAGCCGGATGGGCCGATCAAAGCAGTGATCTTGTTTTCTGGGATATTTATGGAAATGTCTTTTATTGCCTTGAAATTTCCATAATAGATCGACAGGTCAACAGCTGCGATCTTGATTGGTAAGGATTCCATTTCTTGGTGATCTGTTTTTTCGATGAAATTAATGTTGGTTTGCACGGACTCTTCCTTCGAGCCGGGCATAAGGGGTGTTAATGTCAATGTTTGTGGTTTAGAAATGTTCATTATTTCTTTTCAGTAATTACGTAAAACATAACAGTTTTTCAAGCGTTCTGTTTTAGACAGGTCATCAAGTATCATAGCACCATATGATGAAAGGGTATCAACGAATCTGTTAAAGATATATAAAGAACAGTAAAGAACCCGTTAACATCAGGCTATGGGCAGGGAAAAATAAATGGTGCTTCCGACCCCATCTTCACTTTCAGCCCAGATGTACCCGCCGTGGGATTCGATCATATGCCTGGCAATGGATAATCCTAGACCGGTTCCACCACCAGTGCGAGACCGGTCTGCTTTGTAAAAGCGCTCGAAGATACGCCCCAGGTCTTTTCTGGCGATTCCCACACCGGAATCCCGAACGAAAAACACAATATTGCTAACATCCTGGTATGCAGAAACTGTAATCTTTCCGCCTGGAGGGGTGAATTTGATCGCGTTGTGGACCAGGTTGATCATCACCTGAGAAATGCGATCCGGATCAGCAAAAACCACAGGCAATTCATAAGGGCACTCCAAGGTCAGATCAAGCCCGGCTCGCTCAGCTTGCAGGGACATCCGTTCCACCGCTGGCTTCAGCAGTTCACATGGCTGAACGCGATGGAATGATAAGGGCACCTTGCCGGATTCTATTCGTGACAACTCGAGCAGCTCATTCACAAGCTGGGTCAGGTTGTCGATCTCGGTTTCCATGCGCAGAAGGAACCTTCTAGCCGCCGGGGGGTCTTCCAGGGCACCTTCCTGCAAAGTTTCTGCGAGGGCTTTCAGGCTGGCAAGAGGTGTGCGCAATTCATGGGAGACATTGCTAATAAAGTCTCTTCGGACAGTTTCCAGGCGGCGCAGTTGGGTCAGGTCCTGGAACAGCAGCAGCGTGCTCCCGGGAAGGGAAATTTTCAGGGGCATAGCAACCACCTGTAAGAACAGGTGCTGGGATCCAATTTCCAGCATCGTACTCTGCCGCTCACCATCCCTTGCTTTATGCCAGAGTTCAACCAGTTGATGATATCGGAGGACTTCAACAATGGATCGATTGATGACGTTCTTTTCTTTGACCTGGAAAAGGCGTTCAGCAGCGGGATTCAACAGCTGTACTCGTCCTTCGGGGTCAGCGATCAACACGCCATCCGTCATTTGGTTGAGCACAGCTGAAAGCTGCGTGCGTTCGCTGGTGAGGGTATCAATTTGCTCGCCCACACGCACTGCCATATTCTGCATTGCCTGACTCAATATATTTAATGGGTATGCTTTTTCATGGAACTCAAGGTTGTGGAAATTCCCCTGGCTTATTTGTTGAGCAGCGATCGTCAGCTTCTCATAAGGCTCTTTTGACCGGTCATGAATGATTAAGATTACAATAGTGACTGCAAGTGCACTGATAAGCGTTGCTGTGGGAACAAGCCAGAAGATCGGTTTGAGGTCCATCTGATAATAAGTACGGGGCGCTTGGAGTTGAACCAACCCAAGCATTTCAGAATCCGTCCCCAGAATATTAACTGCAGCTGAGATGGTGTCTTCCGTTATTTGTGCTCCCTGTCCCTCGTTTAATGCCTGGGGGACTGCTGGTAAGTTGAGGAGAGATCCAGGCTGCTGATCGGTGGGAAGGGATGATCCTAATAGTTCCCCATTTGGGCTCACAAAAGTTACTGACAGATTGAGAGCATTTGACGATGTTTGCGCTAAATCGGATAATTTTTGATCTTCTCCCTGAGAGCCAAATAAAGGCTGTGCTTGCGAACTGATAAAATTTGCTGTATAGAGGAGTTGGGTTTGCCAGCGTGATTCTTCATTACGCTGGATGTGGTTTGCAACGAAAATCGTGGAAATGAGGAATACCACTGCCAGCACGATCAGGTACGGCAGGGTAATCCGCCATCGGATTCGGTGGTCCATCAATTATCCTTCAAAGCGATAACCGGCACCTCTAACGGTGATGATCCGGCACGGGTTTGCAGGATCTTGCTCAATTTTCTCCCGAAGCCAGCGCACATGCACATCAACCGTGCGGCTGTCTCCGATGAAATCCCATCCCCAAACACGTTCCAGGATTAACTCACGAGAAAGCACCTGCCCCTGGTGTTGTGCAAAGAAGGTGAGCAGATTATATTCTTTGGGCTTAAAAGGCACAACCTGATCGTCTACTTTAATTTCACGACGGCTCATATCAATGATGAGATTGTCAAAGGTTAATATCTCGGATTTCAGTTTTTGATCGTCATCGGCGTTCTGATTGATTTCATCGTGGATCAGCCTTACCCGCCGGAGCAAGGCTTTTACACGAGCTATCAGCTCTCGCATGCTGAAAGGTTTGGCCAGGTAATCATCGGCACCAACCTCCAGACCCACCACACGATCGATCTCATCGTCGCGAGCTGTGAGCATCAGGACAGGGGTGGACATTTCCTTTCGTAAAATTCGACAGATCTCAAAACCATCCAATCCGGGCAGCATGATGTCCAGAATGATCAGGTTGGGCTTTATCTTGCGTGCCATTTCAAGCGCTTCGGTGCCATCACCAGTCGTTTCCACTTCATACCCCTGTTTTTTTAGGTTATAAGCCAGGGTTTCCTGAAGGGAAATTTCATCATCAACAACTAATATTTTTTCAGACATTTCAACTCCTCATTGATTCTAAGAGGGTTATGAACTTCTCCGCCAATTCGTTGCGTGAAAAACGCGTTTCTACCATATTTCTACCATTTTTTCCTAATTCCTGACACCTTTTAGGATCGCTCGCAAGCATCCGAATAGCAGCGGCCATCGCCGCTGGATCACCAGGCGGCACCGGCACACCTGCGTTGGCTTCTTCGACAACCTGCCTGATGACACCATCGATGGCCAGGATCACTGGACGTCCTGCGGCCATATAGTCAAAGACTTTGTTTGGATAGGTCGTCTTATACATCTCAATTGGTTTCAAGATTGCCAGGCACACGTCTGCACCTGCAAGGGCTTCTCTCATGTCCAGCTTGGAAACAGGCGGCAGGAACAGGATATTTTTCAGTCCCCGTTCCTCAGCATCAGCCATAAGCCGGGGTTTTTCCTTGCCAGAACCCAGCAGGACGATCCGAATTGATTGGTCACTTTGCAACAGACCTGCTGCGTCCAAAACAACATCGAGGTCATTGGACATGCCATGGGCGCCCGCGTAAAGGACAACAAAATGATCTTTCAACCCATGCTCCTCCTTGAAGGCAGCCCCCTTTGCTTGAGGATCGAACATGGTCGGGTCTGCGCCATTCGGGATCAGCGTCACATTTTCTGCACCACGGGCTGTGACATGCTCGATGTAACCAGGTGAGTTCACAATGACACGGTCAGCATTGCGGTAGAGAAACCGTTCAAGCCACTCTGAAATGCGGATCAGAAATTTATTATGCAGGACGCCAACAGCAACAGCAAATGCTGGCCAGAGATCGCGAACCTCCAGCAAGAATGGACACCCCTTCAACCTTGCCAACAGCCAGGCGGTCGGTCCCTGGAATATTGGGGGCGTGGTGCCCCATACAAGATCGACATTTCGCACCATCAAGCCGTTGAATAAGGATGAAATCATAAAACTCAGGAAACTAAATACTCTCCAAAAAAAGGAGCGATGCAGGACAGGGAGGGTATAACTGCGAATGATGGTTACCCCCATGTTGTCTATCAGCTTTCGAACATGTTTGCCTTCCTTGTCACCGGTCAGATAACTGATCGGGCTGGCGATGATGGTCACCTGGTGTCCTTTACTGCAGAGATATCTTGCTAATTCATGATGGCGCGTTCCACCGGGTTCATCCAACGCCGCAAATGCTTGGTGGATCAGAAGGATGTGCATATTGTTAACATTTTACTCGATTAAGGGTGATAAGAGGGATTGTTGATTTATGGGATGTGGTTTCTACTCTGACGAGTTGTTACGGTGACAAAAAATTAGAAGGATTTTGATATTCCTGAATTAAACTTCATCAACGGTGTATTCCTCATGCTTTACAGGTCGAATCGCCAGATGGATTGAAACTCAGCAGGAAGGTGGGTCTTCTTAACCGCTACGACCATCAAAGCCGGCTGTTTTGTACCATAGTTGGGTGCAAACCAACCCCAGGTTGGGTCAGCTTGCAACGAACCTTTCAGGCATTTTCCGGCACGGAAAAGATGGGTTTGATCGGCACCTTTAATCTGTAATTGAAACGGGAAGTTTTCCCCTTTTAGCTGGAGCAGACTTTCCCCGAATAACTCCCATTTCCAATCCGGAAGAAGCCAGATTAAATGAAGGTCAAAATACCTGTCAGGAGATCTGCCGCAGGGGATGACAGAATCTCTGATGTTCCATCCCTCATCTGTCCACCCCAGTGTACGCTGGTGACTGGCGCCAAGTTTACGATAGCCATCATGTTCTGCGGTGATCTGGATGAGGTCCCCGGAGGCATCGATTTTGTGTGACAGGATCTGTGCTTGGGCTACATCCAGCCAAAGGAAACGCCCTGCTCGCAGCATTTGATCCTGGTCATTAATGGTGAGTGTGTTGTGTACCTTTGAAGATGCAAGTGCATTTTCCCACGGCGGTGAAGCGGCATAGCGATAAGTGCCCGGGTCGAGGGCGATGTTGACGCCTCGCCACCATAAATCGACATGCAGTTGATCTGCATGTGAGGGACGATCTTTGAATTGCGCGGTATGCATAAAGGCGCGCCTGTGTTTTCCGGAGATTTGCGGCATATCCGGTGCATAGAGTCGTTTTTCAACCTGCAGCGGTGGCGCGGTGAGCTCAAACCAATCCGCCATTTCGGACAGTTCAGGCTGGCGGAAAACATCATAATTGAGGAAAGCTTTAGCGGCAGCATCTACCACAGGACGGTAATCCTCAAAAGTTTGTTGGGTCAGCGGGAAGAGATAAGCACCGTCGTTAGCGCCCAGGTTGGGAACCTTACCGGATTGAGGGTCGGTCAATGCCCACAGCCATTGTGTTGCCGCACGCAAGCGGTCAAGGGTCGCTGGCGGCCATGACAGGTCAGCTTTTATATGAAGTAAATGGTCGATGAAAAGCGCAATTTGAAGCATCAAGCGATGATAATTTACGCTGTGCTGGATGTATGTGCCAAGCTCGTCAATTTGATGCTGGAACCCCCAATTCAGCCAATCCCAGCCAGTCTTGCGCCATTGCTCCGCTTGTGGATGATCTGGCAGATACAGCCCTGCTGTAAACAACCCGGCAGCTTCAGAGAGCAGGTGATTGTTATTTTGCGCTCGGGCGTAGCTCAAAGTCGGCGGGATGCGTTGGGCGTGTTCAATAATCGCCCCCCACAAACGCTTCCGATAATCCGGTTTGGATGAGGGAGCAGAGGCAAAAACACGATCACAAAAAACAAGCGCCATCAACCGGATAGCAACTTCCTGGGCGGACTGCCACTGATAGCCCAGGTTTGGAGGATGTGCATTCAGGAACTGGATTGTATTTTTCCAAAACTCACTTGCATAACCGTCATCTCCGCTGAAGGCATAAGCCCTGGCTAATGTGAAGGCCCAACCAAATCGAGCGGGTTCCCAGACGAACTTGATATCCTGGTCTGGCGGAAGGGATTCCAGGGCGCTCCAATGTTTTATAGACCTGCCAAGTGTCAGGTTTAGGGGAAGGGGTTCGCCCCCAAACAGACGCACGATCCCGTTTCGGACCTCATCTGCTTTTGCAAGGGTCAGATCCTTTTGTTTATCGGATACCTTTGGAAAGCTCGGATAGGGTTCTAAGGCTGGTGTTCCTGAATACGTCATGCGTTTACTGGGGGTTGCACGTCTGTAATGACCGGTACGCAGACCAACCTGGTAGACCATGTAATAGCAGAGTTTGCGTAAGCCCAGGGTTTGGATCACTTTTATGGATTTGGTTAACGGGTTCATAACATATCGTTTAGTTAAGGGCAGGTTTCTCGCCAGGCATCCAGTGCACGATGTTTGAGGATTGGGTTGATAACCTGTCCTAATGCCGTATTGCAATATTCGTAGAATTGATTACTTTCATCGGTGTATTCGATGGCAAAGACGGGCTTGCCAGCCTGAAGAAAAGGTTCTAGCATCTCGCACCAACCTTCGAAAAAGCAGCTTTCGGTTGTTATCCAATCAAAATCCATGACTAAATCATCTGCCTGATCCGGGTCGTTTTTGAGCCCAATGGCGAGATGGCGTTGGTGCGCTTCTGCTGCAAGCCAGCGGTTAAAGTTAAGCTGATCTTCATATGTGAGTGGAAAACCAGTCCGATTCATATATCCGTCCAAATTATCAGGATCGACGCCGTCAAACCCCTTTTCCGCACACAGGTCTAAACGGGCGGTGAGGATTGGTTTCAGTACATCTATCTGGCGAATATCCAGCCAATATTCACCAGGCCACCCTTGATATTTCTTTCCAATAACGGCTCTTGGGAAATCGTCACTATCTGGACGCCAATTTTCCCAGGCACCTGCATTGAGGTAACAAATAACTTTAATATTTCTTGAATGCAAAATTTGAATATCCTCAGGTGTCGTTTCAAAGAGATCAAGGTTGAAAATTTCTGCTTGAACAGTCAGATCGATCTCACCAGCATATTGGATCTGCACAAGTTGACCGGGCTTGGGTGTCCACCATAGCAGCGGTTCTGAAGCATTTGGTTGTGACTCCGATTGCTTTATAAACGAGGATACCTCGGAAGATTGACAGCTAATCAAAGAAATAGCGAGAAAACTAAACAGACAAACAAGAATGCGAATGTGTGTCTGGTTTTTCAAGCCTGAACCTCCTGTGCGGCTTGGGTTAGATATTTTCCGATCCTGCTGGTGTGATAATAGGAACTTTCTCTCCATTTCGCAAGGATTCGACAGCTGCAAAGCTGGCGAGTGAGACGCCGACAAGATGTTCATAGCGGATTGGAGGAGCTTTATCACCCTGAACAGCAGCGAGGAAAGCCTGCCATGCGCCAAGGTGGCCTTTGTCTTGCCGCAGCAGGTGCCGCATCACTTTGCGCTTTCCCTTATTGATCAATTCGAGCTTCCGCCAGTCATTGAGGACGGCGATCCGACCACCGCTGAAGACCTCAAGATATTCCTTGGGATAGGATTTATCTCCGTTGGCGAGGTAAGTCACCACACCCAGGGAACCATCCGGGAAAGTAAAATTCATCACCACGTTGTCTTCGCTGTATTGACCATCATCCGGCAGTCCCTGTGTGCTCACTTCTGTGGGTATTTCACCGACCAGGAAAGTTAGGAAATCTATAAAGTGGCAGGCTTCGCCAATGATCCGCCCACCGCCCACCTCGGGATCGGTCAGCCAGTGATCTGCGGGAAGTTTGCTCGCATTGATGCGATAATGGGCAAAGAGCGGCTCCTGACGGTTGTCGATGAAATCTTTTAGACGCGCTGCCATGGGAGCGTACCGCCGATTGAATCCAAGCATCAACAGCGGTTGGTTCTCTTTTTGCAAGGCTTCTGAAACCTGGTCGAGCTGGTCGCGGGTGATCGCTAATGGTTTCTCGCAATAGACGTGTTTTCCAGTTTTGAGTGCTTGTAGGGTCTGTGAAGTATGCAGGTTGTGCCTGGTAAGGATGGCAATTAAATTGATAACAGGGTCTTGAAGAACTGTCTCGGGGTCACTGGCGGCAAATCCAAAACCAAACCGCCTGGCAGCATGGTGAGCACTGGTGCCAGACGCCGAAACAATACCGACCGGGGCGATCCCACCCTGTTTCTTGATCACAGGGAGGAAGGTGGCGTTTGCATAATTCCCCGCTCCCAAAACACCCAATGCCAGGATCTCACCTGGTTTCACGCGAACTGTGGGTGCCTGAAAATTTGGAATGCGGTTTTCTTCCGGAAGCGGTTGGTTTTCATACGTGAGGAGAATACCCAGATAGGTTTCTTCGCTGGTTAGGAGTGCGTAAGCACGCTTTCCTTCTGAAATCGGGATGCGATGGGTGATCAATGGGGAGACATCCAGTTTCTCGTCTGTGAGCAAATCCAAAAACGCTTCCATATTGCGCGACACCGTCCACCGAACGTACCCAACAGGATAGTCCTGTGCTTTTTCTTCATAATTAAGGTCATAGCGCCCAGGACCATATGACCGGGAAACGATCAATTCCAGTTCTTTTTCATAATATTGTTTGCGTGGGATTTCAAGCCCAACGGCTCCCACAGCCACAATCTTTGCCTTATCCCGTGCAATCTCACCGGCAAGATCAACGGGGTCATTGGATGATGTGTCAGCACAGATCAGGACGGCATCCATCCCTCTGCCGCGCGAGAGTGACAGAGCAGCTTCCATTGCTTCACTACGGGTGACAGCAGTATGAGCGCCCATTTGTTTGGCGAGTGCGACACGCTCCGGATCCAGGTCAATACCCAGTACCTGGCAGCCAGACGCAGCGGCTATCCCGGTTGCCAGCAGACCAAGCAAACCCAGCCCGATCACTGCTACCCGGGAACCCACCTGAACATCTGACAGTCTGAACCCCTGAAGGGCAACAGCACCCACAGTGGTGAACGCTGCACCCTCAAAACCTACCGAATCGGGGATGGGTACCATCAGATTTTGGGGAACGGCGGCAAACTCGGCGTGTACAGCATGCCCCCCACCTGCACAGGCAACACGATCGCCGACCCGGAACCCACCCAAGCAGGGTCCGATTTGGATAATGGTCCCTGCTGAAGAATAACCAAGCGCCAGAGGCTGTTCCAGCTGGTTCCTGGCAGCATCAAGGGTTGTCAATATGCCTTCACGACGGGCTTTGTTGAGCACCTGTTTTACGAGGTCTGGCCGTGATTGGGCTTTTCCAACCAGGCTTCGCTGCGCAAATTTGACCACCATCCGTTCTGTTCCAGCAGATATCAGGGAGGCTGCCGTGCGGATCAGGGCTGTCCCCTTGCCGGGATGTGGTACAGGAACTTCCGCGACCTCGGTTTCACCTGTTCTGATGTTTTGCAGCAATTGTTTCATAAGATCACACTCATTTAGTGTTTATAAGGTTAAAAGGATTATAGCCTAAACCAGCT
>CAYTXE010000003.1:31575-41971 GCA_964441045.1 uncultured Candidatus Brevefilum sp. | reverse complement strand
AGGATAGATTCTCTACTGGATAATCTAAGAACCTGTATTGGATTGATTTTCGATCTCAATCAGACTCAGGCTTGCCAATCGCCAATATCCTGCCATGCGTAATCCAGGTGCTCAGCCATCACAGCTTTCAGTTTTCGCTTTACATGCGAGCGCGCAGCTTGCATCAACTCCAAACCACCAATTTCATTGATACGCTTGCCAATATTCCTGGCTTCAATATGGTGACAGCGGATGTTAAACGGCCCACCAGGCTGTAAAGAAAGAAAATCATCCAGTTGACCGATTTTGATCAGCTTATCCAACAGCTTATTGACTTCGCGTTTGGTTTCAGTTGGTAATCGGTGAATCGCCGGGTAGCCAAAAATTGATTCCCAAATGCTCATGGAAAGGTTATCCTTTTTTAAGAGTTTTTCTTTATTATAGAATAAACTGGTCGATTTGTTGAATCGAAATCCGATAAAATACTCTCTGCTAATACTAATGGAAGGCACAACGAACTTTTTTCGGGGAAGATGATAAGTGTTTTATTAATGAGGAAATATCAGATACAATTCATTGCGTTGTAATAACTGTTGATATTTTTTGTGATATGAAGGTTAGTTTTTATCGAAGATACAGGGTGAGTTTTAATCAGTTTATACCCGAGAAATGCGACAAAGGAATATTTATTCACAGTCAGGAAAGAAGATGATATGAGAGGGAACAATCAAACCGCGTTAATCACAGGGCCAACCAGCGGGATCGGTGAGGAATTCGCGAAGCAGCTTGCGGCTGCTGGATACAACCTGGTGCTTGTCGCTCGCAATGAAGGTAAACTGGCGAGTATGTGTAAACAATTGGCGGAGGAATTTGGAATTAAAACGCAATTTATTGTTGCTGATCTTGCCGAATCAGATGCACCTGAAATGGCGTTTCAAAAGACGACAGCACTTGGGATCCAGGTCGATGTGTTGATCAATAATGCCGGTATTGATGTATATGCACCCTTTGGGGAATCAGATTGGCAAGAAATCCAAAGGCTGATCAATTTGAATGTGAATGCAAGCCTGCGCCTGACGCACCTTTTCCTGCCGGGCATGATCCAGCATGATCATGGGCACATCCTTAACTTAGGATCAATCGGCTCCTTCATCCCGGGCCCCAATAATTCCGTTTATGCTGCCACGAAAGCATTTCTACTCAGTTTTTCACGGGGGATTGCTGAAGAACTTCGGGAAACCAATGTTGGCGTCACCTGTCTCTGCCCGGGTGCGGTTCGCACAGCCTTTGCAGATAAATCGGACCTCAATGGCACCATCCTATTCCACTATGCTTCCAGCGCTCCGGAAGATGTTGCAGCAGCAGGGATTCGTGCGATACAACACAACAAGCTTGTGTGTGTTCCAGGTCTGATCAATCAACTGATTGTGTTTTTCTACCGCTTTGTCCCCGGCCGATGGGTGACACGGATATCTAAATGGGCGATGGTGCGCCGTTGATTTAATTTATCATCAGCTTTTGATCGGTTATTCACTTGTCTCAACCCGGATGAACGTGCTGCATTGATGTTAATTGTTTTTTATGAGATGAGGATATGATCTTCTTATACAATTCTTATCATGTTTGATTATATTAACATAAGGTATTATTGAAAATAGATTGGGAGAAATCGCATATGGTTGATCAAAAGAAGTCAAATGAAGGGCAACCCATTCCCTTCAAAGCTGAGACACAGCAGTTATTAAATATCCTTATTCATTCACTTTACACAGAACGAGAAATTTTCCTGAGGGAGTTGATTTCAAACGCTTCTGATGCCCTGTCCCGGTTGGCGTTTGTGATGTTGACTGAGCGGGAAGTTTTAGATTCGGAAATACCCCTGGAAATACACGTCCGGACGGATAAAGAACAAGGACTCCTGATAATCGAAGACAGTGGCATCGGGATGACACATGAGGAATTAATGGACAACCTGGGCACGATCGCTCGTTCCGGGGCGAAAGCATTTGTTGAGGCGAGCAAAGACGAGGATCGGAATATAACGGATATCATCGGGCAATTTGGCGTAGGGTTCTATTCCGCTTTCATGGTGGCTGATTCGATCAAGGTGATTTCACGATCCTATCATCCGGAAGCTGAAGCTTTCGCGTGGATTGCATCTGGTGAGGATACGTACACATTGGAGAAGGCTGATCGATCAAAACGGGGGACAGAGGTGCGTATCAAGTTGAAGGAAGACGCCAGTGAGTTTATGGACGAATCCCGCCTGCGGCAGGTCATTAAGCGACACTCCGATTTTATTCAGTATCCAATATTCATTGATGATGCGGAGGAATCGGTTAACCATCAGACAGCGCTTTGGCGCCAAACGCCGCGTGAGATAGAGGAGGACGCCTACCAGGAATTTTACAAGCAATTGACCCTGGATTTCAGCGAACCATTAGCGCATGCGCACATGGTTGTGGATGCACCAGCCCAGATGTATGCCCTGCTGTTTGTCCCACAGGATCCTAAAAATCTGGTCTTTTCTCCTCGTCGTGAACCCGGGTTGAAATTGTATGCCCATAAAGTGCTGATCCAGGAATTCTGCAACGACCTATTGCCCCCTTATCTGAATTTCATTCAAGGTGTGGTTGACTCAGAAGATTTGCCTTTGAATGTCTCTCGTGAGAGTGTTCAATCCAATAAAGTCATGGCACTCATCAAACGCCTGGTGTTTGGGAAAGCGTTGGATATGCTGTCTGTACTTAGCGAGAAATCCCCGGAGGACTATGAAAAATTTTGGGAAATATATGGTGCTCACCTGAAAGAAGGTGTGGCGATTGAGCAAGAGCACACTGAGAAATTATTTCCACTGCTGCGGTTTCACACGGACAAGGATTTGACGGGTTGGTCCTCATTGTCCGCTTATCTCGAAAGGGCGACGCCAGATCAAAAACAAATTTATTATTTTTTGGGAGAAGATCCGGGCGCAGTCCGTTTCAGCCCGCATATGGATACATTCCGAAAGGCAGATATTGAAGTTTTAGTACTGGCTGAGCCAGTTGATCCCTTTATGCTGATGCAATTAAAAACATTTGAGGAACACCCACTGGTGAATATTGCAGAAGCTGAACCGCCTGTGGACGAGACTGCAGCAGAAATAACGGATAAAAAGACAGTCATGGATCAAAGCGCTGTTACCAGCCTGGTTGAGCGATTCAAATCTGTCCTGGGTGATCAGGTCAGCGAAGTGCGCACAAACACCCGCCTTTCTGATTCACCAGCGCGATTGGTTGATCCGGAAGGAGCACCAGAACAATCAGTGCAGCGTGTTTACCAGATGATGGACAGGCAATTTGAGCTGCCTAAAAAGGTTTTAGAACTCAATCCCAATCATAAAATTATCCAGGGATTGGCTGATCTACCCAAAGATGACGCGCGGTTTAATTTGATTGCTGAGCAAATTTATGAGAATGCGCTGTTGATTGAGGGATTGCACCCGGACCCGGTCAGCATGGTGGGGCGTATCCAGACGCTGTTGGTCAATGTGTTAAGTGGGGACACTGAGTCTTAAGGGATGGAGGTTCTTCTAACCGATCCATTCCACAATAGTGCTTTCACCCTGGCCGACTCCCACACAGAGGGTTGCCAGCCCATAGAAAGGTTTTTTGGCTGAAGGAGCTTGGCGGCGCATTTCATACAAAAGCGTGGTCATGATCCGTGCCCCAGAGCATCCCAGGGGATGTCCCAAAGCCACTGCGCCACCGTTGACATTGGTGATCTCGTGGGCTAATCCCAGTCCATCAATTACAGCAAGAGCCTGCACAGCGAAGGCTTCATTGAGCTCAATCAGTTGAATATCCCCAATATCAAGTCCTGCTCTGTCCAGGGCTTTTTTTGTAGCGGGGATTGGCCCCAGGCCCATCGTTCTGGGCGGCACACCTGCTGCAGCCATACTCACAATGCGGGCCATTGGTTGGATGCCGAGAGCTTTGGCTTTTGAGGCACTCATCACAACCAACGCTGCTGCGCCATCATTCAAACCGGAGCTGTTGCCTGCAGTGACCGAGCCGCCTTGTTTGAAAGCCGGGCGTAAGCGACTGAGTGCTTCAAGTGTGGTGTTCCGACGGGGACGTTCATCAGTGTCGAAAATCAGGGGATCACCCTTGCGCTGGGGTACCGGGACAGGCAGGATCTCTTCAGCAAACTTGCCGCTGTCGATTGCCGCCACTGCCCGTTGATGACTGGCCAGCGCAAAGTGGTCTTGCGCTTCCCGGCTGATGCCGGTCATTTCAGCGATATTTTCAGCTGTCATACCCATTGGATCAACGCCGTATTTTTGTTCCATACGAGGGTTGACTAAGCGCCAGCCCAATGTGGTGTCGTAGGCTGTTAAATTCCCAACCAAACGAGCTGGTTTAGGCAGGACATATGGAGAGCGGCTCATGTTTTCAACGCCGCCAGCGATGAACACGTCACCGTCGCCAGCGCGGATGGAGCGAGCAGCTGTATTTAACGCAGTCAGCCCTGAAGCACATAAGCGGTTAAAGGTTACACCTGGGACGGAAACGGGGAAACCTGCCAGCAGGAGCGCCATGCGGGCTATGTTGCGGTTATCTTCACCGGCCTGGTTGGCACATCCCAGGTAAACTTCTTCAATTAAATTTGGATCAAGCTCAACCCGCTTTACCAAAGCCTGGATGATCAAAGCAGCCAGGTCATCGGGGCGCACTGTAGAAAGTGCACCGCCCAGGTTGCCAATGGGGGTTCGCAACGCATCAACAATCACAGCTTCTGGCATAGATCACTCCTGTCGATATTATCGTCCTCTAGATTTTACCATTTAGGGGCGATATTTTTATAGCACGCATTATGAAAGAAAATTGATATATTTGATCACATCAAGCGATTAGGCACGAGGAATATTGGAGTATACTTTATGTGGATGTTCTGAAAGAGTTCACCTCATGATTGTTCAGGACTTGCCATTAATAAAACTTGTGAACTATATTAAGGAGGTTCGTTTATGCCCGCAAAGGGTTATATCGAAGTCAACGAGTTATATTGCAAAGCTTGCGAACTGTGTGTGACAGATTGTCCGTATGGTGTGCTGGCGCTGGATATGGATCGTCTGACACCTAAAGGGTATCATCCTGCGCATATGGTGAATCCTGAAGCTTGTACAGGCTGTGGAATTTGTGCAATCGTTTGCCCCGATGCTGCGATTACTGTTTATCGTTATATCAAGCAAAAGGCAGAGGTGTGATATGGCAAAAGAGATGATAAAAGGCAACACTGCTGTTGCAGAGGCAGCGATACGAGCTGGGCTTCAAGCTTATTTTGGTTATCCCATTACCCCTCAAACGGAATTACTGGAGCACCTCTCTGCACGTATGCCTGAGCTTGGGCGACCTTTTGTTCAAGCTGAGAGCGAGTTGGGGGCGATCAATATGGTTTATGGCGCAGCCTGTACGGGCAAGCGTGTGATGACCTCTTCCTCCAGCCCGGGAGTCAGCCTGATGATGGAGGGTTTGTCCTACATTGCAGGAACAGAGGTACCCGCAGTATTGGTGGATGTGGTCCGCGGCGGTCCTGGTCTGGGAAATATTGCCCCCGCTCAGGGTGATTATAACCAAATTGTGCACGGTGGTGGTCACGGTGATTATCACATGCTCGTCCTTGCCCCTGCCAGTGTGCAGGAAGCCATTGATCTGACAGTTCTGTCCTTTGACCTGGCTGAAAAATATCGCAACATCGTTGCGGTCTTGCTGGATGGTAGTATTGGTCAAATGATGGAACCAGCCGAACTTCCCCCCATGCAGCCGCTCAAGACTGAGACACCTGATTGGGCGGTGCGTGGCACCCATGGTGGTGAAAAGCGCGTGCTCACTTCCATCAACCTGGATCCACCCGCGCAAGAGGTCATGAATCTGCGATTGATGAAACGTTGGCAAGCCATCGAGGAAAACGAGGTGCGGTATAAGAGCTATTACCTTGATGATGCAGAATTCGTGGTGGTTGGTTTTGGGACTGCTGGACGGATTTCGCTGTCAGCCGTCCGCGCAGCTCGAGATAAGGGTATCAAAGTGGGTCTTTTAAGACCAATCACAGTTGCACCTTTCCCGAAGGATGTGTTGGATGATCTGACGCAGAACGTTAAAGCCTTTTTAGTGGTTGAAATGAATTCCGGTCAAATGCTTGAAGATGTGCGGTTGGTTGTGCGTGGCCGGAAGCCCGTAGAATTTTATGGACGCATGGGCGGTGTGGTTCCCTTCCCTGATGAAGTCCTGACCGAGATTGAACGTCTTGTTGAAGAACCCCTCACCACCGAAGGTCACCCACGTGATCGATGGTTGTCCCGATTAGCAGCAGCGATAGGATAAGGAGAGACGAATGGTTATTGCAGATGTTCCTACCAAGATTGTATATAAGCGCCCAAGCGTCCTTGACCCTCAGGTTACGCACTACTGCCCTGGATGTACCCATGGTGTGGCGCATCGGCTGGTGGGTGAAGTTCTGGAAGAAATGAATGAGGTGGAGAACACCATTGGCGTGGCTTCGGTCGGCTGTTCGGTGTTTGCCTATAATTACTTCAATATTGACTTTGTAGAAGCTTCCCACGGACGGGCACCAGCTATGGCAACCGGGATCAAACGGGTATTACCGGATTGCACTGTATTTACTTATCAAGGTGACGGTGATTTGGCATCTATTGGTATGGGCGAGATCGTTGGCGCTGCTTCTCGTGGTGAGAAGATTACCGTGATCTTCATAAACAATGCCAATTATGGCATGACGGGCGGCCAGATGGCCCCAACGACCATTCCCGGTCAGGTGACGAGTTCTTCACCAACAGGGCGGGAAGTCAGCCGACAGGGTTACCCGATCCAGACAGCAGAACTTCTCGCTACGCTGGGGGGTGCAGTTTATGTCGTTCGGAGAAGCATGCATAACGCGCGGGAGATTAGGCGTGCGAAAAAAGCCATACGCACCGCTTTTGAAGTGCAGAAGCACGGTCTGGGCTTTTCCCTGGTCGAACTGCTGTCCACCTGTCCCACCAACTGGGGCATGACCCCGGTAGAAGCGAGGGAGTGGATTGAAGAACGTATGATGCCTGTCTTCCCACTCGGTGATTATAAAGTTTCATCCGCTGTAGCGGATCTTAAGTTTTAGGGAGAAACAGATATGCAACAAGAAGTGATTGTTTCTGGTTTCGGCGGTCAGGGTGTTCTATTTGCGGGTCAGCTTTTGGCCTATACCGGCATGGATGAGGGTAAAGCGGTCACGTGGATCCCATCATATGGTCCAGAGATGCGCGGTGGTACTGCCAACTGCACCGTGGTCATTTCCGATGAGGAGATTGGCTCTCCCTTTGTTAAAAACCCAACTGCGGTGATCGCCATGAACCTGCCTTCCCTGGATAAATATGAACCCCTGGTTGAAAAAGGCGGCACCCTGGTGGTGAACACCTCGATGGTCAACCGCAAGGTCGAGCGGAAGGACATCAAGGTCGTCAGCATTCCCGCCAACGACATTGCAGAAGCCCTGGGTAGTAAACGTTCAGTCAATATGGTTATGCTGGGTGCGCTCTTGGCGAATTTGGACCTGCTTTCTATAGAAGCCGTTGAAACTGCTCTGGAGGGACACTTGCCCGAGCGTCATAAGAAGTTCCTTGCTGGGAATAAAGCAGCCCTTCGTAAAGGGGCGGAATATAAGGCTAAGGAAGCAGTATAAGACTCAAAATACAATAAAAAAGTAGGCTTGAACCCCGGGCGTCAACACTTCCCGGGGTCTTGTATTAACCATTATAATATTGAGTGCTGATTAGATGCAATTTGGATCGAAAAAAATATAGTTTCCTTTATTACAATCGTATACAACCTTGGAAGGTCCTATGAAAATTCGCATGTCATCCCCCGATCTCACTGACGCTGACCGCCAGGCGGTGTTGGATGTCGTTATGACCCCAAATCTCTCAATGGGGCCAAAGCTTGATGCTTTTGAGAGCGCATTTTGTGAGTTGATAGGTGTAAAAAACGCCATTGGCGTCAACTCCGGCACTGCCGGGCTGCATTTATGCGTGCGAGCTGCCCATATTGGTGTGGGGGATATCGTGGTGACCACACCATTTTCCTTTGTTTCTTCTACCAATGTGATCCTTTTTGAAAAGGCAGTGCCTGTATTGGTGGATGTTGACCCGGTCACCGGCAATATCGACCCCGAATTACTTGAAAAGGCAATGATGGACTTGAAAAGGGGCGGCGAGGCTGCCCAGCGCTGGCTGCCGCGCAGGCTGCCACCCGTGAACGAAGGCGCATTGAAGCCTGTCAAAGCGATCTTGCCCGTCGATGTGTTTGGGCAGCCGGCTGATTATGACCCAATTAATCGCATTGCCAACCAGTATGACCTGGCAGTGATCGAGGACTCCTGTGAGGCATTGGGTGGGGAATATAAAGGACTCCTGGCTGGAACCTTAGGGGATTACGGAGTGTTTGCATTTTATCCAAACAAACAGATCACCACTGGAGAGGGCGGCATGATCGTAACAGATGACGACAAGGCTGCTGAATATATGCGTGCGTTGCGTAACCAGGGGCGTGCACCGGGTGACACATGGCTCCAGCATACGCACCTGGGTTACAACTACCGTTTGGATGAGATGAGCGCAGCATTAGGCCTGTCACAAATGAATCGTTTAGAAACCCTGCTTCAGCAGCGTGCGAAAGTAGCGGACTGGTATGAAAAACACCTGACTGGGGTTGAAGGTGTAACACCTCCGCAGTTAGTGGAAAACACAACCCGTGTGAGCTGGTTTGTATATGTCATCCGGGTGGCAGAGTCGATTGATCGAGACCGCTTAGCCCAGATCCTTAAGGGAAAAGGTGTTCCCGTCCGGCCGTACTTTGCTCCAATCCATTTGCAGCCATATATGATGGAGATGTTTGGTTATCAGCGTGGTGACTACCCGGTCACAGAAGACCTGGGTAATCGCAGCCTGGCGCTGCCTTTCTCGGGTACGATGGGCGAAGAAGCAGTCGTAACCGTGTGCCAGAAGATCGCTGAAGCCTTGATTGCAGCGACAAAGCAAGCATGATACTCAATCGAATCTAATGGAAACTGAATTTCACCCACAACGCCGCTCAGGTCTTCTCTTTCAGGGGGGATTGATCCTGGTATTGACTGCTGTGGGTGTGTATTTCTTTTTCTTAGCTACGCAGGAACCATCCGGGTTGGGATTCTTGCTGAATATGCTGATTGCCCTGGTGATCTTATCTCCCTTACCTCTGCTTGTTTATCGCTTCTATGCGCTGGTCAACGCGATGTATGAATTGCGTCGTGATGGACTTAGGATCCGGTGGGGATTACGGCATGAGGACATTCCTTTAGGAGCGGTTGAGTGGATGCGACCGGCGAATGAACTGGGATTCCGTCTGCCAACACCCTGGTTGAAGTGGCCTGGAGCTATCCTGGGCACACGGCGAGTCCCCGAATTGGGGCTGGTTGAATTTATTGCAGCTGATAGAGCGCACATGATCCTGGTGGCAACCCCTGAGAAAATCTACGCAATCTCACCTGTGAAAGCGAACGCATTTCTGGCTAAATTTCAGCAGACCGTCGAGTTGGGCAGCCTGACCCCTCTTGAAGCAAAATCCGTCTATCCTCAGGTGCTCATCGGAAGGGTGTGGGAAGATCGCCTGGCGCGCCTTTTGATCCTGCTGGGGTTTGGGGTTGGGTTAATTCTCCTTGTAACGGTTGCCTTCACGGTACCGGGTCTTGAGACGGTTGCCTGGACGGGATCTGGCGGTGATGCACCGGCGGAAAGGCTGCTACTGCTGCCTGTTCTTGACGGCCTTATTTGGATTATTAATATAGTATTTGGGACCCTTCTTTATCGTCAGGGAAGTAATTATCGAATCGCAGCATATATGTTGTGGGGCAATGGGGTGTTGATCGCAGCCTTGCTCCTGGTCGGAAGTCTAATATTAATTTTTTGATTTATTTATTCTCCCTGCGAGATTCTGGGTTATGGAATATGAGAACTTCGTTCAGGTATTAATTATGACAAAGTTTTTCATTGGTCTAGCAATCGCAACAATCATTTCTTACCTGGCTTATCGGGCTGGTGTGCTTGACCGCAGCGGTGGATTAGCCGCAGGCATTCTGGGTACATGTGTGATTGGTTTGGGCGGGGTGAGTTGGGCCTTGGTCCTGTTGACTTTTTTCATCTCTGCAAGTGTGATATCAAAGTTATTCCATATTCGCAAGTCAGTGGTGGAAGAATATTTTGCTAAGGGCTCCAGGAGGGATGCCGGCCAGGTAGCGGCTAACGGTGGTGTTGGCGGCATATTGGTGCTGGTATATTTCATCCTGTGTCATTTCATCCCCGAAAGTCCCCTGCTGCCTGTAACATGGTTGGGGTTTGCTGCCAGCTTTG
>CAYTXE010000003.1:26945-31475 GCA_964441045.1 uncultured Candidatus Brevefilum sp. | reverse complement strand
GCTTTGCGGGTCAGCCCTTGTGGCAGGCATAGCTGTATTGTGCAGCAGGGCTGGTTTAGCACCTGCAGTCAGGCTTGACTTGTGGCAGCAGTTTCTGCTCATCACCATCAGCGGGTTCATGGGGGCGTTTGTGGACTCCATTTTAGGCGCAACCGTTCAGGTGATTTACACCTGCCCAGCCTGCCAAAAGGAAACTGAACGTCATCCTGTTCATACTTGTGGGAGTTCCACCATACGAAAGCGCGGTCTGCCCTGGTTGAATAATGATTGGGTCAATACCGCATGCACACTCAGCGCAGGGGTTATGGGAATCATTCTGGGGATAATGTTCTGATGTAGTCAGATGTAGGTTGGGTTCCACCCCGGCATCTTTCTGAGATCGCTTTCCGTTCCACTATCGCTTCAGGGACCATGTCGTCGTCCCAGCAAAAAATAAGTTGGGACTTCTTCCCAATGACAGAAAATCGGGACCCCTGACCGAAGAGAGTTATCCCAACGGATATTCCCGATACTCATTCACGGCTTCATACAACGCAAGGAGGTTCTCCACCGGTATCCCCGCCTGGACGTTGTGGATTGGGTTGAATACAAAGCCTCCCCCAGTGCCGAAGATTTGCATACGTTCGCGAACCTGGGCCTTGATTTCTTTTGGCGTTCCAAAGGGCAGCGTGTGCTGCGTATCCACCCCGCCACCCCAGAATGTGACGCGGTCACCAAACTGGGCTGCCAGCACAATCGGGTCCATGCCGGCAGCAGAAGTCTGCACGGGGTTGATGATATCAAATCCGGCTTTTATGAAATCGGGATAGAGCTTGATGACCGAACCGCAGGAGTGGATAAATGTTTTCCAGGTAGTGTTTTGATGTACCCAGTTGTTGATTATCTTGTGGAAGGGCTGGTAAAGGTCACGGTAGGCTTTTGGAGAAATGAAAGGACCATTTTGAGTTCCGAAATCTGTCCCGGTGATGAACAATACACTAAGTTTTTCCCCTACTCGTTTGTGGATGCGCTGAAGGTTCGCCAGGCCGATTTCACATTGTTTTTCAAACACCTGCCAAACATAATCCCTGCGGGTGAGGGTGGAGATATACCATTCAGTGATGTCCCGAATGCCTTTGGGGTTTTTCAATTGGATCCCAGGGACCAATGCGATATCGCCAAAGCCCGTCCCGCCGAAATTTCCCAGGATGGCTTTGTCGGTTTGTTTAAAGAGTCGGTCGGCTTCACGATCATAATAACCCAGATCTTCTTCTGAGATTGGTTTGAATTCCTCAAGGTTATCGGTGGGGCTTAATTTTGCGTCGTCAATCTCTGGTTGGCGGACGATCGCATCAAAATAGAACCCGCCAACAGGCATATGACCGCTTGGCGAAGCGGATTGGTCCCCTTCAGGGTACAGCAGAATATCCCCGTTGGGTTCAGGTTCCGTATTGAATCCACCGGGCACAAGAAGCGGTGTCCCGTCAAAGAAGGTCCAGGGTTTCCAATCCTTCAAGGGGAAGCCGAACATGGTGCTGGGTCCGCTCAAGCTGATCACATCCACACCCAAAGCCGCTATCAGGTCCGACTTGATCTCACCCAGCATCTGGTATGGCTCAACCACCTTGACAGGGGTTCCTGGGGGGTCCAATTTGTATGCCTGGCGGAGTTTGTAGACAGAGCTGACATGCATGCTGGTTACCGGGCTGCTGCCTAAGTCTAACGGTACGCGATCCGGTTCCTGGTGGTTGATGGCTGCTGCGACGCGTTTTCGAGAATCCATTTTGGGCTTATAATGTTTCTTGCTTTGAACTACTTAACCATTAGATCGGAATCATCAATGAGGGTCCAAAGATTGATATATTATGCTTTCGCCACGAGTTCAGCGATTCTAACCAATGTTTCAACAGCTTTTTCCATGGCGAATGTGGGGATAAACTCATATTTTCCATGACCATAATGTCCACCAGTGAAGATGTTTGGAGTCAGCAATCCCATATACGAAAGCTGGCAGCCGTCTGTTCCACCCCGAACTGGTTCAACCTTGGGTGTTAATCCAACTGCTTTGACTGCCTGGATAGCAAAATCCATGATCTCAGGCTGTTTTTCAACCTGCTCACGCATGTTGTAATATTGATCATCAATTTTGATATCAATTATCTCATCACCATACTTTCTGTTGATGAAATCGACAGCCTGTGTAATCAACTGTTTTTTCTGTTCAAATTTCTTGCGATCATGATCCCGAATGATATAGGCCATGGATGCCTCTTCAACGGTGCCATTCAAGAGGTACAGGTGGAAAAATCCCTCATAATTCTCAGTAAATTCCGGTCTTTCAAATACTGGCAGCAACTCGTTCAGTTCCATGCTGATCAGAAGGGCATTGCGCATTTTCATCTTGGCTTTTCCGGGATGAACATTACGCCCATGGATGGTGAGTTGTGCGTTGGCTGCGTTGAAAGTTTCATGCTGCACTTCACCCACGTCACCTCCGTCGATGGTGTAAGCAAAGTCAGCCCCGAATTTCTGCACATCGAAGTGATCCACTCCATGACCGATTTCTTCATCAGGCGTGAAGCCGATCTTGATCGTGCCGTGTTTGATCTCTGGGTGGTCAATCAGGTATGCAACTGCTGTGATGATCTCTGCGATACCGGCTTTATCATCCGCCCCCAGCAAGGTGGTACCGTCGGTTGTAATCAGGGTTTTGCCAATGTATTTTTTCAGGTCCGGGAATTCCTCTGGTGACATGATAATGCCTTTTTCAGCATTCAATTCCAGTGTGCGCCCATCATAATCTTCCACGAATTGGGGATTGACATCCTTCCCTGAAAAGTCCGGACTGGTATCCATATGCGCCAGGAAACCAACTACAGGCACATTTGGTTTTTTGAAGTTAGCAGGAAGGGTGGCCATGACATAGCCGTATTCATCTATACCCGCATCAACAAGGCCAAGTTCCTTGAGTTCTTTTTCAAGTAATCTTGCCAGGTTGTATTGTTTCTGAGTGCTGGGAAAGGTCTTCGATGTGCGGTTGCTTTCGGTATCGATTTTGATATAACGAATGAAGCGTTCGACGACTGGATGCATAAGAGCCTCGTATTTTGTGCGTGGTGAATGGTGAATTGTGGATGGTCCCGTTTTTATCACGGTAGAAATCTATTTGTGGTAAATGTGCTCTGGACCACAAGGAATTATATCATACCAAGATGAAGTTTGACTAATAAATTTTTGTAATCATGGTGTCGGGTGAGAAGGTCGATGGTGATAAGCGATAAGTGCTCATCATTTAATCGGGGATTGGTTTTCTCACCCATATCCTAATATCTTATATAATAGATATTACAGACCACGATGATATTGAAGTGAATAAAGGAGAAAATCATGAACTCTAGCAGAAGAATGTTAGTATTGTTTAGCGTTATCCTCCTCGTTTTTGTTCTATGTCTATCAGCCTGCGCATCGAGCGAACCTGTAACAACGCCTGAAGATGATAAGCAGGAGCCAATTGAATCAGTTGAAACACAACCAAAAGAAACCGAGGTTGTTCCTCCGACTATCACTGAAACGGATCCTTCTGATGCCTATCCCGTGGAAACACAGGAAGTGGTAGAGGCTGCTGAGACGGAAACGGAAGAATCATTGGAAAATCCGTTGCCCCCTGACCCAATCGCCCAAACCATCCAAACCAGTGACGGCGTTGAATTGGCGGGATTTTTCTATCCTGCAGCAGAGGTCAATGCGCCTTTGCTTGTTCTTTTCCACTGGGCGCGTGGAGACCAACGGGATTATCTGGTAATCGCACACTGGCTGCAGAACCGCGGGTACCAACCTGAGCTGCCTGAAACGGATTTACCCTGGCTGGACTCAAGCTGGTTTCCTACTGTGCCGGAGGATGTTTCGTTTAATATTTTTACCTTTTCCTTCAGAGGATGTGAGGGTGGTTGTCAACAATTCGACCGGGAAGGTTGGGCGCTGGATGTCGAAGCCGTTATGGATCATGTCGCCGAACTGGATAACATTGACCTTTCACAAATAGCCGCGATTGGTGCCAGTATTGGATCGGATGGCGCAGCTTACGGATGCCATTACTTCAATGAGGAGAACGGTGGATGCCAGGGAGCGCTTTCCATGTCGCCAGGTGGTTATCTAACCATCCCTTACCCGGATGAGGTGTCCAACCTGGGTAATGAGAATCCTCCGAAACTTGCCTGGTGTGTTTACAGCAGCGGCGATTCTGAATCGGCGAATGCTTGTGAAAGCGCCTCAGGGGATGATTACCGTACCACTGTCTATTCAGATGGTGCCCATGGGATGGCTATGTTTGAGCACACCCGTGACCCCAACCCAATGGAAATCATCATGGAGTTCCTCACTCAAATTGGACTGTGTGAAACCTGTAATTAATGCTTAAGGGCATGTGATATTTGAAATCCACACCTGATCTCAAGAATCATCGAACCAGTCTTTGGCTGGGTTTAGCGATTGGCTTTTTAGCTATCGCCGCTTTGGTTACAGGTATCAAGCTGAAGCGTATCGGGCAATCGA
>CAYTXE010000003.1:0-26845 GCA_964441045.1 uncultured Candidatus Brevefilum sp. | reverse complement strand
CATTTCAGGTGAAGGATTTTATAACAGTTACTTACCAGGGAGAGGAGATTGTGCGGCTCAACGAATTGGAATACATCCGGGATGAAGTCTACGCCAATATCTGGCAAACCGACAGTATTGTGCGGATCAATCCTGAAAACGGTCAGATCACAGGTTGGATCGATTTAAGTGGAATTTTGTCGGATGATGAATACGGAAGTGACACAGGTGTATTGAACGGCATTGCTTTTGATCCTGTAATGGGCAGGTTGTTCATTACCGGTAAACGTTGGCCTAATATTTTTGAAATAAGGTTGAGACCCGCCGCGCCTGATGAATGAGCGATATACACTTAAACAAAAAAGGCAGTCAATATGTTTTGTGACTGCCTTTTTTGTTATTTCCAGATCATGGATTACTTATTCTTTGATTGGCTTTCAATGACCTTCGATGGGCGTCCACCTTTGATTTGGATCCTGTGAGGTTTGACCTCTTCTTTCTTGGGAAGATGAATCTTCAGGACGCCGTTCTTCGTTTCAGCCTCTATGTTTTCGACATCAACTGTCCCTGGCATAGATATTGTGCGAGAAAACGTGCCATGACGGCGTTCCCTGAGGTGGTAGCGACCTTCTTTCCCTTCTTCTTCACGCTCTTCCTCCATTTCACCCTTGATGGAGAGGTTATTGTCGGTGTAGGTAATCTCGATTTTATCAGGATCAATCCCGGCGAGATCTGCTTTGACAATGAATTCGTCAGCGTTCTCGATGACATCCAATGCCATACGAAGATTTAGCGGTTCACCAAATCCCAGTTCACCACTGTCGTAGAAATTATTGAACATGCGATCCATGGCGCGGTTCCAAGAAAGAATTTCACGAATAGGATCACGTCGAATTAAATTTGCCATAACTTACCTCCAAATGTTTATTTGATTAACTTACATCTTTAATTTAATGGAAAATTGTATAAAATTCGTCAATGAAATATAAGCATAATGTAAGAAACCGGATTGATCTGGTCGGTTAAAATGTTTATCGTTTCAAATGCTTCCCCCAATGATCATTTAATTTAAATTTTTTCAACCACCCAAAAGTGGGATAACCCCAGGCGGTTTAAAGGCGTCTTTTCAAGGCTCTGTAAGATTGTCCGCATTAATTTTCCCAGGAGAGGCCAGCGTGTAATGATATTGTCATAAGCTCCGAAGATTGTCCTGTTATGAACAACCTTAACCGGCAGCTCAGCAAAGCGTTTTTTCAGGTCTCTACGGGTGTACACATTGACATGCGGCGCGAGCCTGTCCCGCCAGGCACGCGGCAGGTAATTGATCAATGGAATATTTCCAAAATGATATTTACCACACCAATAGAATCCATGGGTTTCAAATGGATAACCACGGTTGGGGCAAAAAAGAACCAATCGCCCACCGGGCTTTAAAACCCGAACGATCTCATTAATCGCTAACTGATCATCTTCAACGTGTTCCAGTACCTCGTGGCTCAATACAAGGTCAAAGTTATTTGAGGGGAAAGGTAAGGATTCGCTTGTACCATTGATCAGGTTCCCTCCCAGTTCCTTTGCTTCTTGAAGGCGTTCAAGTTCAATATCCAGGCCGATGATTCTTTTAAATAACCCACCCATGTGATGCAGATACGTACCAACACCGCAGCCATCCACGAGTCCACAGCCTGAGACACGATCACCCGCTGCTTGGAGGATCAAATCAAGGCGGCGTTCTTGACCAGCTCGCCACACGTAAGACGGTTCACCACGCAGTGCTGCCTTTTCTAAATTTCTGGGTTGGCTCATTGCTTACTCCCGCGCATTTCGGTCTGCAGCGGTATAGGGCATCCAGGCTAAAATCGTTGTGCCGCCATCAGGTTCGGTTGTGATCTCCAGGTCGCCGCCAGCGTTATGGGCGCGTGTTTGCATATTTGATATCCCGTGACCGAGAGATAGTTGGATCTTCTGGGGGTTAAACCCGCGGCCATCATCGTGAATCTCCATCAAGACACGATCAGCGGCAGTCCACACCTGCACTGCCACAGTGCTTGCCTGGGCATGTTTGGCGATATTCGCCAATGCTTCCTGACAGATATGAAATAGGGCAACAGAATGGGCATCAGACAAATTATCCAACCTATTAGAAGGACCGCTAAGTTTGGCTTCAATCAGTGAATTAGCAAGGAACTCATCGATAAGGCGCTGCAAGCCATCCATTAAGTTTTCCTCATAGAGTTGGCGGGGGCGCATGTCCATAATGAAGGAACGCAGGTCTCGAATCGTACTGTTCAAATCTTCAATTGATTGACGGATCCTTTTTCGTGTCTGTTCTTGATCTTCGCCCAAAAGCAAACGGGCATGTTCCAGCGTTAACCCTACAGCATAGATGGATTGAATGATACCGTCGTGTAAATCCATCCCGATCCGTTCCCGTTCTTCTAAAACCGCCAAACGTCGACCCTGGATGTTTAGCTGAACGTTCTCAAGGGATATACCCACCCAGGATGCAACGGAGGATAACAACTGTTGATCCATTTTGTCCAGATATTTGTCATGACCGATAGCAATACCCATCACACCCAACACCTCGCTCCTGCTGGTAAGTGGGAAGCAAGCTACCTGGGTAATGCCTGCAGCCAGTAGAGTTTCGTTTCTTAGGCCGGGATCATTGGGGTAGGGCAGGTTTACAATGATTGGAAGGTCGCTGTCTACGGTCTGTTCGATCAGCGTACCTTTAGGGGTAAATGGATCATCTCTCCAGATTGGTTGACTGGCTTCACCTCGTTGGCGTACTTTCGAAAGCGTGCTAAAGCCTTCTCCGCTAAGGTAAATCTCGCCCACATCAATGTGAAAGTACCTGATAACACGTTCAAGGGCTGTGTCCAACAACTTGTCCGCTTCAGTAATTGAAGCAAGCGTGGAGGCGAGGTTGTTCAGAAGGGCCAGGTCCTGGTTTCGACGTGTGAGGACACGATCTCTTTCATGGAGTTCATTGTAAGAACGCGCATTTGATATCGCCACTGCTGCATAAGCAGCCAGTGTTTCAATCACCCGTTCATCATCTATCGTGAAGGTCTCTCCATCGAGCTTATCGATCAGGTTCATCTGTCCCAATTCAAGCCTTCCTAAACGGATCGGCACCCCCATCAAGTTGGTCATTTCTGGTAATGATTCAAATCGATGTCTCTTTTTAATATAGTTCACGCGAATGGATCCCTTACCCCCTGCTACGATTCCTAACATACCAAGGTCAAGGGGAGGTTGCGCCAGGATTGCGATGTCATCACCTTCACGCCCAGCACTGATAATACGCATGTTTTCCTGACCATCCTCTTTAATCCCAATGACGGTGTAATTGGCTCGGGCTTGTTCACAGGCGATACAGGCGATGCGTTCCAGCAGGGAATTCAGGGAAATCTCCTGTACGAGCTCAAGGCTGGCACGATGTAAGGCTGCCAGTCTTTCCTCGAGTTGTTCACAGGATAGGGATGTTTCTATCGTCATAGCCGGCTCATTTTACCTCGAAAAGATCGCATTTGTATTCGATACCTTACCCTGACAATTAAATTCAGGGTTTTCTGTCTTTTCGGTATTGATACGATTTTACAATGGAATATATTGGGAAGATGATTTAGTACTTAATGTCAGCTGGCGCTAGAAATTGCTTAGAAAATATATAATACGCGCGAAGAAAAATTTTTCGCTTCAAAAATATTTCGAAATTAATTTACTGCTTTCTATTTCATTTATTATGAATTAAGTTTGATCCTAAGCTTCTTAGTGAAATACAACCATAGAAATTTGGCGTTTATTCTGAACTTATCGTTGATCCGTTGGTAGTGTAGGTAGTGGTATGGACTGCACCCATTGACCTTTGGTGCTATCAGTGCGCATTATCACCTGACGGAAAGAAGAAATTTCAGAAGAAATTCATTAAACTATTCGAGGTTAACATATAATATTTTTCTTTTTGTAATCGGTTTTCCATCAATAAGCACTCCCATCCTTAGAGAGTATTCCAGATGCCTTGTAGTTGATGTGATTTTTGAATAACAGGGGACGAGATTTTAACTTGCGAATTTTATAACTTGTGTGTAGTAAATTTATATCAATTTGATAGTTTTTGGGAGGGCATGCCCGGTATAAATTAACCTATTAATTGTCCATTTTTTAAACCTTGTTGTCATAAGGGCATTTACAGCGCTATGAATTGTGATAAAACTAGGAAAGGAGTTTCGATACTGATGGCATCAAAAACAGATGGAACAGCAAAATTTTATAACCTTTCACCTCAGGAACGTATGTTACGAGTCAAAGCTGAGGGGAACCTGTCTGAATCTGATATAGCTGCGTTATGCGGTGAGGACGGACTCTCCATCACCGCTGCCGATCATATGATCGAGAATGTTATTGGAACCTTCTCTCTCCCGTTAGGTGTAGCTCAATATTTTAAAGTGAATGGCCGCGCACTTCCCGTTCCGATGGTCGTAGAAGAGCCATCCATTGTAGCTGGCGCATCGTTTATGGCGAAGTTGGCACTGGGCACCGGGGGATTCTTTGCAAAAGCGTCCGCCCCGGAGATGATCGGGCAGATTCAAATCTTAGATTTAGCTGATCCAATCACTGCACGAAAAAAACTTCTCTCTGAGAAGGATGCTTTGCTGTCGGAAGCAGCCGAGGTGGATCCAGTTTTGATTAAATTGGGCGGTGGTCCAAAAGACCTGGAGGTGCGTTTGATTGATGACTCCCCGGTAGGTCCTTTCCTGGTAGCGCACCTGATCTATGATGTGCGGGACGCTATGGGTGCCAATGCTGTCAATACGGCTGTAGAACGATTAGCTCCAAAAGTGGAACGAATCACCGGAGGGCGTGTTTTACTGCGAATCCTCTCCAACCTGGCTGATAAACGCCTGGCTCGAGCCTGGGTCACCATCCGGATAGAGGATCTGGCATTTGACAATTTCACCGGTGAGGAAGTTCGTGACGGCATTATTGAGGCCTGGGCTTTTGCGGTTTCCGATCCTTACCGGGCCGCAACGCACAATAAGGGGATTATGAATGGTGTGGATCCGGTGGTGATCGCTACCGGGAATGATTGGCGAGCCATTGAAGCCGGTGCGCATGCTTATGCAGCCCGGGATGGTCAATATAAAAGCCTATCCACCTGGGAAGTGGATTCAGTTGGCAACCTGTTCGGCTCCCTGGAAATGCCAATGGCTGTCGGGATTGTGGGTGGGGCGACACGAGTACATCCAGCAGCAAAAGCATGTTTGCACATGATGGGCATCGAAAAAGCCTCTGAATTGGCAGAGGTGATCGTTTCGGTTGGTCTGGCACAAAACCTGGCTGCACTACGAGCCTTGGCCACGGAAGGTATCCAGCGAGGGCATATGAGCTTACATGCCCGTCAGGTTGCGATTGCAGCTGGAGCACAGGGGGCGCAAATTGACAGGCTTGCAATCCGCCTGGCAGCGGATAAAATTGTGCGTATTGACCACGCAAAAAAGATCCTTGAGGAATGGAGTAAATAAATATATGAGTGAAATAAAACCACAGGGAATCATTAATTCACCTATCAGACCAGTTGGCATCGTTGGATACGGGGCGTATATTCCACGTTATCGATTGCCTGGAACAGAAGTCTCACGGATTTGGAAGGGTGAACCCCTGCAAGGCCCCGTCAAAGAAAAAGCAGTCGCCGGGTTGGATGAGGATGTGATCACCATGTCCATCGAAGCCGCGCGCAACGCAATTGCTCGTGCTGCCATAGATCCACACCTGCTTCGGGCAGTATGGGTAGGGTCGGAATCACACCCCTATGCAGTCAAGCCATCAGGGACCATTGTCGCTGAAGCAATTGGCGCGCCAGAACATATCCAGGCAGGAGATTGGGAGTTTGCTTGCAAAGCAGGCACAGAGGCTATTGTGGCAGCCATGGGACTGGTAGGTTCAAAGATGGGGGATTATGCCATGGCTATTGGGATGGATACTGCTCAGGGGAAGCCGGGTGATGCGCTGGAATATACCGCGGCATGTGGCGGAGCGGCTTTTATCATCGGACCAGCAGAAGAAGCCCTCGCAAGCATTGATGCACAGTATTCTTACGTCACGGACACACCAGATTTTTGGCGTCGTGCACACCAAAAATACCCGGAACATGGCCAACGTTTCACAGGCGACCCCGCCTATTTCCATCATATTATCTCCGCTACTTCAACACTCATGAAGGAGACTGGGATGTCACCTGAAGACTTTAAATATGCGATTTTCCACCAACCCAACGAAAAATTTCCCACACGAGTGGCGAAACAGCTTGGATTCAAGCCTGAACAATTCAAGGATGGACTGCTCTCACCGGTGATCGGTAATACTTATGCGGGTGCATCACTTGTTGGTCTCACTGCCGTACTGGATATCGCTTCCCCGGGCGATAGGATTTTGGTGACCTCGTATGGTTCGGGCGCAGGATCAGACTCCTTTATTTTCACTGCCCAGGAGGCGCTGCTTGAACGCCGTAAGGCTGCTTTGCGTACAGTGGACTATATTAAACGGCGGACGGTTATTGATTATGCCACGTATACTCGCTACCGCGGCAAAATTGCGATGAGTTAAGGATGAGTGTGGAGAAGATGAACATAAACGTCATTGCAGCCGGTATTGGTCAAACAAATGTTGGTGAACTTTGGGACGTGTCCTTGCGCGAATTGGCAGCTGAGGCAATCCTGGGAGCCTTGAAGGATTCAGGCAACCTGAAACCTCAGGTGATCTATGTCGGAAATATGCTGGCTGGTTCTGCCTCACGCCAGGCGAACCTGGGCGCATTGATCGCAGAAGATGTGGGGATGCGTGGGGTGGAAGGTGTGACGGTAGAGGCAGCGGATGCCTCAGGTGGTGCTGCGCTGCGCATGGCATATCTGGCTGTGTTATCTGGCGCAGTTGATGCTGCACTGGCTGTAGGGGTCGAGAAATTTACAGATGTGATTGGTTCGGAATCGGAATCCTTTATTTCCCAAATGCTGGATGCTGATTTTGAGGCTGCGCAGGGGCTGACACCACTCAGCCTTGCCGGTTTGTTGTTTCACCGCTATATGCATGAATATTCCGCAGATAGGGAGGCTTTTGCAGGCTTTCCGGAGGTGGCCCATGCCAATGGTGCGACAAATCCTTACGCCATGTATCAACAGCCCATGCGTATAGGGGCATATCAAAAGAGGGTTTCGAAAGATGCATGGGTTCTGAACCTGTTTGATGTCGCACCTTATGCGGATGGCGCAGCTGCGGTGATTCTGACAAGGGAAGATGTGCTTTCCAGGTCCTGGGAGCATCCTCTTGTGAAGGTGATCGGTTCCAGCCTTGTGACAGATGCATTATCTATTCACGATCGCCCTTCCCCCCTGGTATGGGATGCTGCCAGGCTTTCAATTGAACGCGCCTGTCGAGGGGCAGGGGTCATGCCGAAGGATGCTGATTTTTTTGAGTATCATGATGCCACATCACTGCATGCAACGATATCTTTGGAAGCAGCGGGTTTTGCATCGTTGGGCAAGGGTTGGACGCTGGCCAAACCAGAGATCATTGGGCTTAATGGAATAATACCGGTGGCAACCTTCGGTGGATTGAAAGCGCGAGGACATCCCCTGGGGGCGACCGGGGTTTACCAGGCTGTGGAAGCAGTGATGCAGTTGAGAGGTGAGGCAGGAAAGAACCAGGTGGAGGGTGCTAAACTTGGTTTAATCCAGAGCCTGGGCGGGATGGCTTCCACAGCGGTTACGCATGTCCTCTCAAGAGACTGACTAAAACTTTATAATTATTAATAAATCTCCAGACGCAGCAAATTAATCTGAAAATTTACAAAATACTTTGACAATACATTATCTCAGATATGGTTGGATGGTTTACCTCTATCACGAATCAATGTTACAATCAAGCCTTGAAAAAGAACGAATAAAGGAGACGATTCATGAAGATATTGATCACAGGCGGCGCAGGATATATAGGCAGCACGATATGTTCAGCCCTGAAAGATCACGGTCATACCCCCATCATACTGGACTCACTGGTCACAGGACGAGAAGAGTTCACGCATGGCCATATCTTTTATCAAGGTGACATTGGGGACCCTGAGGCAGTCAAACTGGTCTTTGAGGAACATCCGGATATTTTTGCAACGATCCACTGTGCTGCTTTGATCGTTGTGCCTGAATCTGTTACCAGACCTTTTGAGTATTATCGTGAAAATGTTGTCAAATCGATGCATTTCTTTCACCAATTAGCAGAGCTTGGATATCCCCGGGTTGTATTCAGTTCATCGGCTGCGATTTATGATGTTGTGCCTAACTTTATGGTAACGGAAGACTCGCCCCTCAAGCCCAACAGTCCTTATTCACGCACCAAGTACATGATGGAAATGGTGTTGAAAGATTTCTCACATGCGTATTCATTGAAGGGAATCGCATTGCGGTACTTCAATCCCATCGGTGCAGATCCGCAGCTCCGATCCGGGATGCATATTAAGGAACCCAGCCACATCTTAGGTAAATTAGTTGAAGTGGCGCTGGGTGTGTCCCCTGTTTTTAATATTACTGGCACAAACTGGCCTACCCGGGACGGTACCGGCATCCGGGATTATATCCATGTCTGGGACCTGGCGCTGGCGCATATAAAAGCTGTTGAAAATTTCGATGACGTGATTGAAAAGGATGCTGACCCTGTGACACCTTATGTTGTGATCAATTTAGGGACGGGGAAAGGGGTGACAGTGCGTGAAATGGTCAATGCCTTTGAACACGTGCATGGGAAGGCCATCCCCACTAGAGAGCAAGAGCCGCGGCCGGGTGATGTTGCTGGGGCTTATGCCAACGCCAATAAAGCTCGTGAGCTTTTAGGTTGGGGCGCTGAACAACCCATTGAGAAGGGGATTGAAGACGCCCTTCGGTGGGGGGAAATCCGAGATGAAATCCTGGATTACTGAGATGTAAAAACCAGGACAAACCATTTATTTTGTTACGTCGACTTTTTAAGATAAATACTATTTACAATTGGCTGTCCAGATGAGGTCAAGCCTGTTAATCTTATTGTCTTCCATCAATATTTTCTAATGGCTCAGGCACGTGGCCGAATGCGATCTCTGGTTTTTCATGTTCAGCGGCCCAATCACAGGCATTGATGATCACCTGCTGGACGTTTGGATCTTTATAGATCGGATAGGTTTCATGACCGGGGGAAAAGTAGAATACCCGTCCAAATCCCCGCTGCCAGCAGCAGCCGCTGCGAAATATATCGCCACCAGCAAACCAGCTAACAAAAACCAGCACATCCGGTTCAGGAATGTCAAAGAATTCCCCATACATCTCTGCGTGTGGAATCTCAAAAAACCGTCCGACACCCCTGGCAATTGGATGTCCATTCGCCACGGTCCATACCCGTTCTTTCTCACCAATCTCACGCCAACGCAGGTTGCAGGTTGTGCCCATCATCCGTCTGAAGATTTTTGAATAATGGCCTGAATGTAAGACGATTAACCCCATTCCTTCAAGGATGCGCTTTTGAACGCGATCCACGATGCTGTCTTTAACTTCATCGTGAGCCATATGTCCCCACCAGATCAGCACATCGGTCTCGTCCAGGACTGCATCTGTTAGGCCGTGTTCAGGTTCGTCCAGTGTGGCTGTTCGTGTTGGGAAGCCAGCGGTTTTCAAGAAGTCAGCGATTGTGTTATGAATGCCATGGGGATAGACCTGTTGGACTTTTTCATCAGTCTTTTCATGGCGAAACTCGTTCCAGACCGTTACATTTGGTTTTTCCTTCATTTTTCTCCTCAGGGTTAGGACTCTATTTTCACGATACGACCACCCTCTGCAGCCGATAGGCAAATAGCATCGTATAAGCGGATCATCCGCAACCCGATCTCGGGTGTGCTGGGATTGTCAATCTTATTCCTGCAAACTTTTAAGAATGTCTTCCAGACATTTGATTTGGGTGGATAGGGAATCTCGTTTGGTTTATCTTTATCAGATTTCTGGATCTGCAGCCTTTCCCCCCAGGCCCCTGTGGTCAGAATTGCCTTATCGCAGAATACTTTGATCTCGGAACTGCAGGACGGGATTGCTTCGCCACAACCATGAAAGGTCACAAAGGCCCCTGATTTAAGCTTTGCAATGGCAACTGAGAGAATCTCGACAGGTCGACCTTTCTTATCCATCCAGGCGGCTACTTCAACGAAATCCTGGTTGACAAGGTCAGCTACAGTGTTGAGCATATGGGCACCGGTATCAAAGATAAAGCCGCCTCCGGAGAGTGCAGGTTCCTGACGCCATGTACCTGCGGTATTCGGACCCCAATTTTGCCAAACTGTGGCGCTGACAGACAGTAGATTACCATACTTCCCTTTTCTAATACCATCCGAAGCAAGGCGAATTAAAGGGGAAAGGCTTCCCTGGAAGGCGATCACCAATGTTTTACCCGAACGATCTCGGATATTGATCAGGTTGAGAGCTTCTTGCGTATTGATGACCATGGGCTTTTCAAGGAGGACATCCAGGCCAGCTTCAAGTGCAGCAGCGGTATGATCATGGTGCATGGCGTGTGGCGTTGCAATCAGAACGGCATCCAGATCAAAACTCTCCAGGAATTTAATAAGATTTGGTTCGTTAGGAGGCGTTTTATACCCTGCAGTTTTAAAAACCTCTTTAACATTATTGATGGATTCTTTGGAAGGATCGCAAAGAGCGACAATCTGAGTGTTTTTACTCTTGAACATATTACGAATGTGGTAGTGACTCATGCCGCCGCATCCGATGATGCCGGTACGAACTGTTTTTTTGGACATTTTGCACCTCCGAATGTCAATCAAGTTGGTTTGATTACTCTCTATTTTACACCAGCTTGTGCAGCCGGGACCGCCATCTTCAAAGTTTGCGCTGCCAGTATCGGAACGAAGTCGCTGCTAGAACAAGCACGATGACCGGCGCTGTGAAACCGAGGAGGATAAAGGGTCTGCTGCGGATTTCTGACCAGATCAGATTGAAATCCAGTCGGTATTCCCAGATCGCGAAGGTTGCAAAGTGAATTGACGCATATAAAGCAGTGTAAAGCCCCCATGGTTTCCTCATACAGAGGACTTCAGGAAGCACAAATATATTATGTATCGGGGTACAGGCCAGGGACAGCAAAAGAGCGAAATTTCTTGATGTTCATTATCTCACCTCTAATCTGAGCGACGGTAGCTCATTGGTAAATCTCTTGTATCTAAATGGCATGGGAAACCTATGAATTGCTTTTAATCCTTCGCCATTAATAAATATCAGCAGTGATTATAATAACTTCATCAGTTCTTTTGTGTGATGATGTTAATCAATACGCTATTCGTCTAAAATATATCTATTTTATCAAATTAGGTATAATTATAAAACATCCGAATACTTCCTGTATACAGGATGTTATAATGATCTTGTTTATGTAGCTTTCTCACTATATCTTAACCAATTATGATATTCAATCTCACGCTGCCCACCCTGATATCCAGAATTATTACATTGCTGTTGGCCTTCACCTTTCATGAATTTGCTCACGCTGCAACAGCAACAGCCCTTGGCGATATGACCGCGAAGAACAGTGGTCGCCTGACGCTTAATCCTCTGGCACACCTGGATTTAATGGGTACGATCACGCTTTTATTCGCAGGTTTTGGGTGGGCAAAGCCTGTACCTGTCAACCCTTATGCTGTAAATCGGAAAACACGTGCCGGGATGATGCTTGTTTCGTTGGCTGGCCCTGCCATGAATTTATTTTTAGGGATTTTGGCAGCTTTACCGTTGCGCTTTGGCTGGGTTCCGCTGCGATTCAGCACCAGTGCTTTTCTGCCTTCTTTGGGAGAATTTTTACTTGAATTTCTCTCAATTAATTTAGCATTGTTTTTATTCAACTTGATCCCCCTGGCACCTCTTGATGGTGAAAAGGTGATCACCTTCTTCTTGCCAGATCACTGGGTGGATTTTTATGATCGTATCCGCCCATACAGTCCATTTATTCTGCTGGTGATATTATTTGTCCTGCCGATGTTCGGCCTGGATTTGATCAACATTATCATCCGACAGCCGCTGAACTCACTGGTGATGTTCCTGATTGGGAGGGGATGAATTCCAATCGTGTTTTATTGGATAGCATAGGATATTTCGCTTGATGTCTTATTATTGCTACATGGTGCGCTGTGTCAACGATGCCTTTTATACGGGATGGACAACCGACCCCTTGCGGCGGGTAAAAGAACATAATGCCGGGAGCGGTGCACGCTACACAAAAATGCACAGCCCTGTAACGCTGGTCTATGTGGAAGAAGTGGGTGACCACAGCGAAGCATTGAAACGAGAAGCAAAAATCAAAAGCTACACACATGCTCGAAAAGCAGCCCTGGTGAATTCACAACCCTTACCGGCAGCCTTTCAAGCGGGTGAGAAAACAAAATAAACTAATCGTTTGGGTATATTTTTCTAAGGGGGAAAGGTTACTTTAACCGTGATGATGTGAAAAGCAGTAAAGCGATCCCGAAAACACTTACAGCAACCAGTCCAATTCCCAGCCAAAGGGATTCACCACTGAAGATGTTGACCAGGAAGGAGTTTTGTTCTTTGGGGGTTTCTGTTGGCGTTTTGACAGGCTTTGTCGGTGTGTTTGACAATGTCTTTGTGTGCGTTTGTGTTGCGGTGGGCTCCAGGGTCAATTCCGGGGTATTTGTGAATTCGGGCGTGCTTTGAATTTCAATAGTGGCCGGGAAAATGAGCAGTTCCTGGTCGGGATAGATCGGTGAGTCTTCAGTAAGGTTGTTTTGTGCCAGGAGGTCTGCCATTGGGATATTATAGGCATCAGCAATTGCCCACAGGGACTGCCCAAATTGCACGATATGGGTCACTGAACCATCCGGCTTGGGGGTAGAAGTAGTCACAGGCTGGATGACCGGTTCCAGGGTGCTGGTTGGCCCACCAGGTGTGACTGTTTCGCTGCCCGGTGTCGCAGTTGGTTGAACCGGCGCACTGCCGCTGACGTGTCCAAAATTAACTACATAGATCGTCATACCCTGTCCATCCAGGGCGACGCCTGCCCCAAACTCATTATGCCATGTTGTCAGCATATTGCCCATATGGGCTTCATCATCCCACATGACATAGATACAATCATAGACGGTCAATCCATAACCACGTGCCCAATTTTCAGTCACATAGATCGCAGCACCTTCACCGTAGCCAACCGCAAGCGCTCGGTCGTAAGCCGTGCTGCCCCCCTCACCGGTGTGCCCGCCAGGATTTCCAGCCGCTATCCAGTTAGCATGGTTCTGTGCTGATTGCATCAAATAACTGTTGACGGCCAGCGGATAAAGGCCATTCGCTGCACGCAGCTGATTAATTTGCTCATGCATCTCCCCTGGGGTCCCTGCTTGCGCCCGTACGGGGATAGGTGCAGCGAAGAAAAAGCCCAACAGGCTCATCATGGAAAGGATTGTTAGGATGGTATTTTTCTTTCTACTGCTCATAAGGTTGCTCAATACACAAGAGCGGGTTGTTTTTCTAGAAGATCGATATTGGTTATGTGACTAATTGGCCAGATTCTACTCAAGAATCCAGAATTGTTCAAATCTTGGCAGGGTTTCACAAGTTTTATTTGACTTCAATCGTCTGGATTGACCTGGCTATGGATGCACTTCGATCTTGTTCCCGGGGATGACTTCTCCGACGACCCAGGCAGGTTGATTGATCCGTTTAGCCTCAGCCATGAAAGAATTGATCTTCTTTTCTGGCACTCCCAGCAGCAGTCTGCTGCTGGTTTGTGGGTCGAAGAGCAGCATCTGGTTTTCCTCTGTGATGGCTGAGTCGAAGCTGATAAATTCGCTGTAGTAAAGTTTATTATCTGCTGCGCCGCCAGGGAAGAGCCATGCTTGCGCATGTTTTTTTGCACAGGATATGAAAGGGACATCTTCGAATCTGATTCGCAAATCAAGACCAGCACCCGCAGCCATCTCCCAGGCATGTCCTAAAAAACCGAATCCAGTGATATCTGTCGCCGCATGTAATTCGAATGTTTTAGCAAGGTCTGCAGCATCTCGATTCAGCTTTTTCATCCAGGTGATCACTTCCTCCACATCCTCAGGAGGTGCTTTTTCTTGCTTGAGTGCTGTGGTTGTCACGGAAAACCTAGCGGCTTGGTCAGCACCAGCCAATCGCCAAGTGCCAGGACGTCTTTTAATAGAAGTTTTTCTTCATTTGCGAAGCCCAGCGCGACCAACCTGATTTTTGGCTCCTGATCCTGGATGGTGTGCCCACCAGCGATGATGGTGCCGGCCTCTGCTGATTTCTCAGCCAAGCCGCGGATGATTTCTTGGGATACAGCAATATCCAGGTTGGGGGGGAGGGCTGCCACTGTCAGCGCAAGGAAGGGTACGGCACCCATGGCATGCACGTCAGATAGACTGTTGGCAGCAGCGATTGCACCATAATCATAGGCATCGTCCACAACAGGTGTGTAAAAATCAGTGGTCAACACGACGACACGTCCGTCCCCCAGGCTCCAAACAGAGGCATCATCCGGTGTGTCGAGACCAATCAAGAGATCCGGGGTATTGGTTTCTTGATAGACTTCTATAAGCGACTGCAGAACCTGCGTAAACGCTTCTGCGCTTAGCTTGGATGCTCAGTCAGCACAGCTTGAAAGGGTTGTCAGGCGTACTTCGCGTCCAGAGACGGCTCTATTTCGACATCTATAAAAACCTTTTATGGTTGCGGCTCTGTGGTTGTCTCTTCAGGGTCAACTGTGGGTGTTGATTCTGATTCAAAGGTGGGAAGCTCTGAAGTCTCAGGAAATGGGAAGATAAAGGGGCTGTCGGAGGGCAGGAACATCACATCCACATTTGGAGATAGCTTGGTAATGTAAACGTATGTCAGCAGGTCAGGATTGTCTGCCAGGACCTGTGATTGCACCTTTAATGCCTCTGCTTCTGCTTCGGCTTCAAGGATCCGCGCTGCTGCTTTGCCTTCTGCGATAATGACGGCAGCATCGGCTGCGCCTTGGGCTTGCTGGCGAGCCTGTTCAGCTTCCTGCTTTTTCTTTTCAACCAGTAATTCTGCCTGCTGCGATTGTTGTTCTGCGATCTGCTTTTGTTCTACTGCTGCAGCATATTCGGGTGAGAAGGCAATATTTCGGATGACGAAGTCAACCATCAATAGACCGTTTTCACCCAGCGCAGCAGACATCTCTTCATTGATCGTGGAGATCAATTCAAATCGCTTTGTACTGACGACTTCATTGACATTAAATTGAGAGACCGCATCACGGATGATGCTGCGCGCCTGGGTACGCACCAGTTCTTCCTGGTAGCGATCCTGCCATAAGATATGCACACGTATCACCTGTTCGGGATCGATGGCGAAGATCACTGACGCATCTACAAGGATCTCCTGACCATCTGCGGTGCGTGCATAAATTGAGTCATCTCCAATACGCTGCCCTTCTTCTGGCGCGATTGACATCGTATAGGTTTCATAGAAAATGGGGTATATCTCGACCTTTTCGAAGAATGGGATCACCCATGACAGTCCGGGTTGCAGCGGTTCTTGACGGTAGCCATTTGGCGCAAATGCGGAAATAACCACACCAAGCTCCTGTGGCTGGATGAAAACCAACCCGCTGTTGACCAAAGTAAGCACGAGAGCAAGGACAACCAGACCAATTGTAATCGCAACGCCGGATTTTATCGGTTTATTTCGAGCTGAATTAATAACCGTCCAGGCCACCCATAATACAGTCGCCAACCAAACAAAACCGACGATCCACGACAATAGGATTGTGACATCCATCAATGAACTCCTTTATCATAATTAGATTGTTATATAATAATTATACTTAACCAAGAGAAATTATCCGAAGATTATCTATGGTTTATGCATCCTGACCGCCTGGATTTGAAGTATTTCATTCATGCTGGTGAGCTAAAGGATCTGGTCTCGCTCAAGATGGATTAATGGCACCCAGGATCAGGGATTCATCAATCAAGCCAACCTGTCCTTCTGCAGCGTAAGCGTAGACGGCTGCAGAAAAAATGCCATTGAGTGTAGAGCTTAGCAAACTGATGGTTAAGATGAATACAATCAAAAGAATGCCAAGCAGTAGACCGGGAATAAAACTGTCAAGGAGGAATGATAAGCCGACTCCAAGCCCTGCGATCAGTACACCACCCACAACGCCAATCAGACCAAATACCAGCCCGATGGACAGCGTTCCGGCAATTTGTTCTCCCCAACTGCGTTTTAGTAAATTAAAACTGCGCTCGATGGCTTTAACGGGGCCTAATCCTTCAATTGCCACTACCGGCACAACCAAAAATGTGACCACATTCCAGGCTGCTCCCAGCATTGAAGCGATAAATGAACGGACCCCGCCGCCTTTTTCTCCTGAATTTCGTGAAAGCCCGTTTAAGATTAATCCCACCGTCGCAGAAAATAAAGACCAACCGAGGATAGGACCAAAGCGTGATAAGGCGATCTGGAAGCCATCTTTAACCTTAGGATCGCCGCCGCGCAAGCGGATCATGGCTGCGCCTACCAGGGCGGTGTTGTTGAAATATACCACCGTGTATTGAACCAGGTAGAACAAGAACAAGACGATATACCCAAAAACCGGTATGCCTGTGTTGAGGATTTGATCGAAAAAATTGCCAAACAGGGTTGGGATCAGAAAGGTCAGGGTCACAAAGACCATGATAATGGAGGATATGAGGGGAAAGAGCAGCAGCTCTTTGTCTTGTTTCAGAACAGCCAGGCTGGCTTTTGCCAGCTGCCAACTACGCTTAATACGTTCCATATGTACTCCTTGATCGTAAATGGATAAGACTTGATAATTGTATGTTGCTTGGGCAGTGACTGTCAATACTACTAATTTAAAGATACAAGGGTGCGCACTGAACCTGTGCGCACCAAATCATGTGTGGTGTTCAAGCATCCAAAAATTCATAAAATAGATCTTCTATCATTCACCATATTGGTGTTCCTTTTTATCAATTTGATATTCTTCGCCCCATGTCAAATCATAAAACCCTGCTCGGACATAATCATAAAAACTCGAACTTTCCCAATAACAAACTCTGTTCACCAATCCGTGTTTTACAGGGTTGTAATGAATATAATCAATATGACGCTGTAGATCCCTTTCATTACGAATCCAATGTTCCCAAAACCGACGTTGCCAAATCGTTACCTCTCTTCGCTTTTGTCGCGAGGTGTTTTTTGGGATTGACAAACCAAACCGTGCTTTATATTGTTTTTAGAAGTGACGTTTGATCTGGCTAATACGCATAGAATAATTTGCATCATTTTCAGGCATATGCCATAAGAAGTGAACATGGTCTGGTAAGATGCAGAAAGCTTTTACTTCAAAAGGGTGATAATTTCTGACATGATCTATAGATTTGAGTAATAATGACTGCGCTTCGGGATATAAAAATAATTTTATCGCTGGTGTGTGACGATCGTGAAGAAATAAAACCCACCTTTTTGGACAATGCGACGGTATTCTGGCATAGGGCTATTATATGTTGTTTAATAACTTGAATTGGAAAGTGCCTTATTTAGAGTGCGAAATTATATATGGTGCGCTCAAAACCAGAGCACACCCTACAAAGTGAAATCAATAATAGATGTGCGCTCAAACCCAGAGAATCTCATCAGTTATTCCTTCACGTCCACATCCCCGTGCCATAGCCTTTGCATCTCCTGACTTGATTGTAATAAATCTACTAATTTTCCCACAGCTTCAATGTGGCCTTCCTTTAATAAAATGATCTGGTCTGCTCGCTGAAGGGCGGGTTTACGATGGCTTACGACCAGGCAGGTGGCATCCTTCTGGTTGGCAAAGATGCGCTCCCAGAGGGTGATTTCAGTTTCGACATCCAGCGCACTGGAGATATCATCAAACACCATCAGGGAGGCATTGCGGGCGAACATGCGCGCAGCCGCAGTCCGCTGACGCTGACCCCCAGAAAGTTTGACGCCCTTTGCACCTACACGTGCAGATAGTCCGCCTGGTATTTCATCCAGGTCTGTCTCCAACACAGCCATTTTGATTGCACCTCGCAGGTCCACCTTCTCCTCGGGGAGGCCTAAAAGGATATTTTCACGCAGGCTTTCGCTGAACAAGAGGGGCACCTGGGGGGTGTAAGCACTGCGGGGCGGCACGAAAAAGTCGCCCGGTTCCTTGATCAGATCACCGTTCCAGTAGATTTCACCTGCTTGGGGCGGAAGCAAACCTAACAATGTTTGCAGTAAAGTGGTCTTTCCCGAGCCAACTCGCCCGGTGATAACCGTGAAGTCCCCTTGGCGAAGATGGAAATTAATTGCTTCAATTCCCCTGCCTGAGTCAGGGAAACGGTAGGTCAGGTTGTGCACATCCAGGGTTTTCAGCTCATCCTCAGATGTTTTTGGGATAAATGGGACATCAGGAAGGTCTTTGCGTAGGTAAATGGGTGCATTTTCGACCAATCTCTCTGGGGATGCTCCTTGAAGGAGGAATACCATACGGTCGATGGAGATACCCAGGCGTTTGAACCAGGCGATCTTGTTACCGATGATTGCAGAGAAGTCTGTAACCCAGGAGAGATAATATACAAACAAAGCCAGATCTCCAACTGAAAACTGTCCTGCTTGCATAACGGATCCTGCACTTAGCAGGATCAACCCTGTAAAGAGGTTGGAAGTATTGCGGAAGGCCGAGTCCAGCACCTGTGAGAAGAGCACATCCTTAAGCGAGGCTTTGCGGCGGGTCTCGTTGATCCCTTGCAGGTAGTGAATGCTGCGTTCTTCAGCACCAGCGACCTTCACTGCCTGTACTGCGCCGAACAACTCGCCAATGAAATCAGTCACCTTGCCGGTCGCCTGACGGCTGGCCTGACGGTATTCCGTGATCTTATTGTTGGCATAATTGGCGATGAATATCACGATACTCAAGGGGATGAAAACCACAAGTGTAATGGTCACATTGATGCGCAGCATGACAATCAGCGCGACAATAGCGAAAAAGCCAAAACCAAACACAATCAACATTTCCGACATGAACCAGGCGATTTCCTCTGCATCATCTCTGAAGCGGCTCACCGCCTCGCCGGGGGACTCCGGAACGGCTCTTGCGCCTGGCCGCTGGAGGATTGTGTTGAAGATGTTGCGGCGCAGCAGGGCTGTCACCGTATATTGGAATGTGAAGTATAAAATAACATCCGTGAAGAACGCAGCCCCACGACCAACCGCAATGGCAATTAAAAGAGAAGACAGCGCGACCAGGCTTAAGTTGGTCTGGGTTGCACCCGTAAGCTTATCAAAGATAGCCTGGATTGTGAAACCAGTTAATTGGGGGAAAACACCGAAGATCAGAATCTCCATCAATCCGAAGGTGCCGTAAATCCATGGTTTGAACTTCGTCAGCTGCCAGATATACCACCAGGTGCTGGGGCGATTTGGTGTATTGTTGCCAGTTTTAGCACTCATGCCAACACCTCATCCATCCCGGTTTGTAATAATTGATTGAAACGGGAGTTTGGATCCAACGCCAATGCACTCCGGTCACCGAACTCAAGAATGCGACCTCCACCCAGGATCATGATTTTATCTGCTCTCCGGATCGTTTTCAGGCGGTGGGCGATCACTAACGCGGTACGTTTTGCAATCAAACGATCAACAGCATTTTCAATCAGGTGCTCTGTAGCCGGGTCCAGGCGTGAAGAAGCTTCGTCCAACACGACAACGCCAGGATCTTTGAGGAAGACACGGGTGAAAGCCAGTAATTGTGCCTCACCTGCAGAAAGGCCTGCACCGCCAGATTCCAGCACAGTGTCAAGACCCATTTTCAAGCTCGCATACCAGCGTGCGAGACCAAGATCGTGGATTACATTCAAAATGTCCTCATCCGGGATGTTTTGATCGAAGAAGGTTAGATTGTCACGCACGGATGCATGAAAGAGCTCAATCGATTGGGTCACCATTCCGATCCTTGAACGTAAGATGGCTAAGGGCAGATTCTGGATGTTCTCCAGGTTAATGGTGCTGTCTTTGGTGCTGAGACGGATAGAACCAGATTGGGGATCATACAGGCGGAAAAGCAGGCGGATCAAGGTGGTTTTACCGCTGCCTGTACGCCCCAACAGTCCCAGCACCTCACCAGAAGCGAGTTGAAAGTTGATATCCTCAAGCACATTATCTGCTGTTGAATTCATTTTGTTTTTTGGTGTGCCCTCTGGATGGCTTTCATCGTAATGGAAGGAGACATGATCAAATTGAACCGATAGCGGCGCAGAAATGAAGGATTCATGAATTGCAGAAACGATCGCTGGGGCTGTGATTTTGCTGTGGGTGTTGAATAATTCGATGATCCGCTTTATACAGGCGAGAGATTTCTGCACATTTGAAAGCTGTCGTGAGATATCTTCCAGGGGGCCATGCAGCATACGGTTGTATTGAAAGACAATGTAGACTGTCCCAATGGTAATGACACCATCCAGGTAAAGCATGCCGCTCACAATCAACGATACAGCGTTGCCAATCGCAAAGGCCAGGAACATGGTGTTTAGCATGACATTGACCATCATGCCTGCTTTGATCGCACGCTGATACATCAATCGGATACGGGCGAAAAATTGGCGCAATGTATAAGCGGTCCCTCCATTTGCGCGGATATCTGCTGTGCCAGCCAGACGTTCTTCCAGGAAGCTGTAAAAATCTGCTTCGGCTTTGCGCTCTGCTTCCCAATGTGGGACGGCAATATTACGGAAACGAGTCAGAATAACCAGGGAGACAGCACTGAATATGGATAAAACCAAACCGAGACGCCAATCCTCTAAGAACAACAGCACTAGGATGACAATCACCAGCAGCAGGTTTCCCACAAGTTTGAGAAAAAATTGGGAAAAGAAACTATTCAGTGTATTGATGTCTGAATCAATCCGGGTGATCATCTCACCAGGGGGATGGGCTTTATGAAAGCTCATGTCCAGGTTTAGGGCATGTCGAGTCAGGTCTTCTCGCAGTGCGTTGGTGGCTGTCCACCCAACGTTTTGGGTGTAGTAAGATGTGATGATATTAACCAATTGCTGCCCCAGGGCAGCGATCAGGAAATATATGCTCAAGCGCACCAATTTAGGTATGGCTGTGCCGGTGGTGACGGAATCAATAAATTGACGCATGATCTGGGGCGTGAGTACTTGCAGACCGAGATTGAGAAAGATAAAGAGAGCCAGGATGACCACACGCCACTTCTGTGGACGCAGGTAGGTTGTGAGAAGCTTGAATGTTTTATGACTTGAGGTATTCAAAGGTTTGACGCTTTCGAAGGGTTTTCAAAATTGTCCAGACCTGGTCTTACAAGCCTAGCGTGACAGGGTAATTTAACATACTTCAATAAAAGCCTGAAATAAACGCTGCTGATTTTGATCATCCGGTAAGCTTTCCGGGTGCCACTGTACACCAATAGCAAATAGATTTCCATTGACTTCAAGGCCTTCCATCAACCCATCAGGAGCATATGCCGTGGCTGTTAAGTCTTTACCGATCTGTGAGATGCCCTGATGATGCAGGCTGTTGACCGGAATCTCATCGACACCAAAGATCTCATTTAGCTGGCTGCCAGGGGTCAGGCTGACCGTATGAGCAAGTTTATCACGAGGGAAACCAGGGAACCAGTCATGTTTCAGCGCATTTGGCATCTGATCCTGAATATCGAGGTACAGCTTCCCGCCGCATGCGACATTTAAGACCTGGATGCCCCGGCAGATTGCCAGCATGGGTTTATCACCTGCCAGGACTTTTTCGATCAAGGAAAATTCCAGGGCATCGCGCTCTGGTGAAACGCCGTACACCTTGGGATGGGTTTGCGCGTTGAAGCGCTGCGGGTCGATATCCGCTCCGCCAGTGAACAGTACCCCGTCCAGGCGGGATAAAAGGGAATCCAGGGATAGGATATCCATGCCCACAGGGATCATCATGGGGATGCCCCCTGCTTTTTGGACGGAAGTAATGTAAGCCTGACCTACCTGGCAGACCAATGAACCGGATCTTTTGTGGATCAGGCTTGATGTGATGCCGATCAAAGGTTGATTATGCGGGTTCATAATCCTCTCAGATAAAAAAACACCTCATTGTGAATCAACGATGGTGGCGAGATTGAATGCCACGATGTTGAGCCCTGATGAGGTGCATCCCCCGCGGATGGGATCTCCGCGGTCAGTGAAAAAGATGAGTCAGTCGCTTAGAAGCGCTGTTTTAGCCGGGCGCTCTTGCCTTTGCGTTCACGCAGGAAATAAAGCCGGGCACGGCGGACTTTGGTGTGTCGGTCGACGACAACCTTTTCAATGCGGGGTGAACGCATTAGAAAATTACGTTCAACGCCGATACCGTTGCTGGCGATGCGCCGTACGGTAAAAGAAGCATCGTTGGCGCCGCCGCGCACGTACAGGAGGGTGCCTTTAAATATCTGGATCCGTTCCCGGTCGCCCTCTTTAATTTTGAGGTGGACGCTGACGGCGTCGCCGGGGGTCAGTTCCGGAATGTTCTCGTTGACAGGTGCTTCAACTGATTTCAAAAGTTCAGCATGGTTCATTTTTCGTTCCTTACATATTAAAATTATTGCAGCATCCAAGGACCTGGACGCGACGAAAGATTATACCATGTGCAAAGGGAGTCAACAAGATAATTTGGAAACAGATTTTATATTTCTTTGTATTTGCCAAATTATAAACTTAAAACCTTTGGATGTGCATGAATGGAAATTTCTCTGCAAGAAACTAAGAGAATGGAAAACAGAAGAATTCTCGAACTAGAATATGTATTTAAAGATTGAGGGCTTTCTTCGCTTGGTAGCGTCGGATATTCAAGGTGCTAACAATTTAATTAATCTGTCTTTTAACCCAATGATAGTTGAATTCCGTTTTACCGACAACTTGATCTTATTCGCAATTTCACTCTTAGTGATATCGTCAGTTAATAAACGAATTAGGAGTACAAATGAGTAAAGTGGAAAAAGCGATATTGTGTGAAGTATTAGTCCGGCTGATCTCAAATCGGTATGGGATGCATGGACCACAGAAGCTGGGGTGAAATCATTTTTTGCACCTGCATGTAAGATCAACCTGAAGCCCGGCGGCGCTTACGAAATGTATTTTGTAACCGAGTCGCCTCCTGGAAGCCGGGGCGGTGAAGGGTACACTGTCATTGCCATTCAGCCGATGGAAATGTTGGCGTTTACCTGGAATGCTCCGCCAAGTCTTCCAACCATACGCAGCCATTTCACACATGTCGTCATCCGTTTTTATTAGACAGCAGAAGGCACGCGAGTGACGCTTTTTCATGATGGATGGGGATCGGGTTCTGAATGGGATCGGGCTTTTGACTATTTTGAAGCAGCATGGAAACACGTGGTATTACCCAGGTTGAAATACAGCTTTGTCCATGGTCCAATCGATTGGCAAAATCCTCCTGATCTGAGTGATGAATGATGGTTGCCTGCCAAAGGCATTGATATATGGGGATGAGAGCAAACAATACGTATGAATGATGGTTGGCTTGCCTATGATCTATTTAAATTTCAGTAACAATATCATTTGAGTGAATGATTCTGCTTTTGTAACATTTTAGATGAACTAACTCACCCCATTCCATTTTCACTTCTAATATGCTATACTAATCCCGCTGTAAAAATGACTTGACAGCAACTATTTCACACGCCCCCAGATTTGCCCTGCGTGCCCATAAGATGGGTGAGGGGTAAGCCAGAAGGAGGCGGAGGATCAAAACGCAAAGGAGTTTAATTTACCATGTCACCAACTGTAACAATGAAAGCTCTCCTGGAGAGCGGCGTCCACTTTGGTCATCGCACGAATAAGTGGAACCCCAAGATGCGTTCTTATATCTTTACAGAACGCAACGGCATTCATATTATTGACCTGCAGCAAACGGTCAAACTTCTGGATGAAGCCTATGACTTCGTGCGAGATAATGTCATCAAAGGCGGCACCGTCCTGTTCGTCGGCACCAAACGCCAGGCGCAGGATACGATCAGTGATGAAGCTGAACGCTGTGGTATGCCTTATGTCAATGAACGCTGGCTGGGCGGCACGATCACCAACTGGATTACCATTCAGAAACGTATTTTCGAGCTTGAACGACTTGAACGCATGCGTGACAGCGGTCAGGTTGACCTGTTGACGAAAAAAGAAGGCTTGATGATTGAGCGAGAAATCGAGCGGCTGGATAAGCGCCTTCATGGTATCCGCACAATGAAACAGATGCCCGACATCCTTTTTGTTGTCGATGTGACCCGTGAGGACACATCTGTTCATGAGGCCAATCTAAAAGGTATCCCCGTTGTAGCTATGGTGGATACCAACTGTGACCCCAAGAATATTGACTACATTATCCCCTCCAATGATGATGCCATTCGAGCGATTAAATTGCTGGTCGGTAAAATTGCTGATGCTGTGATGGAAGGGAAAGATATCCGCAGCAAGGAGGCGGAAGAAGAGGAAGTATTGGCTGAATCAATCCCAGCGGAGATCCGCCGCTTCACTGAAGAGGAAGAATTTGAGGATAAGGAATTGTTGGGCGAATCAACCTTGAAGTATATCGACTCTGCAAAAAAATCCGAACCCCAGAAGGAACCCCTGGAGGGCGAAGATGAAGTTCAGCCCTCAGAGGAAGAAGAGGTAACGGAAGAGGAAACCGAAGCACCGGCTCAGAAGGACGAAAAAGCACCTGAGAAAGAAGCTAAGAAAGAAGTTAAGGAAGAACCTAAAAAACAAGCTAAGAAGGAACCTAAAAAGGAACCTCAGAAGGAACCCCTGGAGGGTGAAGATGAAGGCCAGACCTCAGAGGAAGACGAGGTAGCGGAAGAGGAAGTCGAAGCACCGGCTCAGAAGGAAGATAAAGCACCTGAGAAAGAAGCTAAGAAAGAAGCTAAGGAAGAACCTAAAAAACCAGCAAAGAAAGAAACTAAAAAGGAATCTAAGAAGGAACCTGAGAAGGAACCTGAGAAACAAGCTAAGAAGGAACCTAAGAAACAAGCTAAGAAGCAAGATAAAAAAGCAGATGAAGAAATCGAAGCAGTAGCTGAAGAACCTAAAGATAAAGTAACAGCTGATGACTCTGTTGAGGCTGTTGAAGAAGCGGAAGAACAAGCAGAAGAAGATGTTAAAGTGAAAGAAGACAAAGCGACGAAAGACGAAGCCTAATAACTTTCTCGTTGATATAAGATAGGAAATCAAGCAAAATGACAGAAATTACCACCAAAATGATTAAAGAGTTGCGAGATGCCACAGGTTGTGGAATTCTTGACTGCCGGGCAGCACTGCGTGATGCCGACGGCGATTTTGATAAAGCCGGCGATGTTCTACGTGAGAAGGGTTTGGCAAAAGCAGCCAAACGCGCAGGCAAAGAAGCATCCGAAGGTGTTATTGAGATTTATTCTCATGCCGAAGGCCGCCTGGCTGTGATGGTCGAAGTGAATTGTGAAACGGATTTTGTTGGACGTTCACCAGATTTTCGAAATTTAGCGCATGAGCTTGCACTGCAAGTTGCTGCTGCTAACCCACTTTATCTGACCGAAGAAGATATTCCCCAGGATGCCCTTGATCACGAAGCCAAAATCGCAACGGCACGTGCAAAAGAGGATGGAAAACCTGATAAAATTGTTCCAAAGATCGTCGAAGGTTACCTGAAGAAGTACAAAGAGGAAACCGTATTGATGAACCAGGCTTATGTCCGTGATGGCAGTATGACTGTTCAGGACTTGATCAATGAGCAGGTTGTCAAATTAGGAGAGAAGATCATGGTGCGGCGGTTTGTACGCTGGGAGCTTGGCGCTGAGTCAGGCGCTAGTGACGAAACTGAAGAAGACGATTAAAATCACAAGGCCAGCCATTCGGTTGGTCTTATTTTTAGAATATCCCCGATCTATTCAAACTGGGAGGGTTGATGTCCACTAAGGATAACGGATTGAAGTATCAGCGGATAATGCTGAAGATAAGCGGTGAGGCAATCGCTGGTGAGGGCGGTTTTGGGATTGATCCCGTTAAAGCGACGCAAATTGCTGAACGTGTCAAAGAAGTGCGCGCCATGAGTGTGGATGTGGCGATCGTGATCGGTGCAGGTAACCTCTGGCGAGGGAAGCTTGGATTGGATGCCGGCATGGACCGGGCTACTGCAGATTACATGGGCATGCTGGCAACAGTGATGAACGGGCTGGCATTGATGGATGCATTCGAAAGGATTGATGTGGTCACCCGGGTTCAGTCAGCGATCGAAATGCGCTCGGTGGCGGAGCCATATATCCGCCGACGTGCCATCCGGCACCTGGAAAAAGGCCGTGTGGTGATCTTTGGCGGCGGCACGGGTAATCCTTATTTCTCAACGGACACAGCTGCTGCCTTACGTGCGATGGAGATCGATGCGGATGTGCTGATCAAAGCTACAAAAGTGGACGGCGTGTATGATAAGGACCCCATCAAGCATGCTGATGCGAAGAAGTTTGACCATCTTTCCTATATTGACACCCTCAATCGGCGCCTGGAAGTGATGGACAGCACCGCTGTCTCGCTCTGTATGGAGAATAAGCTGCCGATCCTTGTGTTGAACCTGTGGGATGAAGCATCCCTAACCAACGCCCTGAAGGGCAAGCGGATTGGTACCCTGATTGATGATAAGACAGCTTGAGAACAGCGTATACGTTCAAGCGCTTGACCTTGAATTGATAATCGAATAGAATCTACTCGCCTTAGAGCCCTCGTAGCTTAATGGATAGAGCAACTGCTTGCGGAGTAGTAGGTTGCGCGTTCGAGTCGCGCCGAGGGTAT
>CAYTXE010000002.1:14230-45021 GCA_964441045.1 uncultured Candidatus Brevefilum sp. | reverse complement strand
ACCGGCAATCGGGTCGCTGATCTGGAAGACAATTAATCCGCAAGCCCCTTTTTACATCACCGCCATATTCGCCCTGATCACCATCATTCCCGCCTGGCTTAAATTCAAGCTCAACAAAAAGGATCTTGAACGAGCTGCAGAAGCAAATGGTGATTCGAAAAACAATTCAAAAAAGTCTGGTGAATAAGGTGCTGATCGACCTGCAGGGCACAGCGTGGAAGAGGTAAGGTTTCTTATGGTTCGAGTTGGTTTTGTTCCCGAAAACAATGCAAAGCGTGAGGTTTGCACCGGCTTGACCAAAAAACCGAGTTTACAGGGCGGAAATTCACGCTGCCCTGCAGGAAAAAATACTCAATTATAAGAATCACTTAAGGAGTCAATCATGAAAGAATATGAAATCAACTTGAATACGTCGCCTAAAATCGAGGGTCTCCGTTTTCGTAAATTCGACGGCGATCCAGATTTCCCCAAAATGATAACCATCCTGAATTTGGTTTCAGAAGCGGATCAAGAAAATCGTTCTGAAACTTTGGAGGACATCAAACATAGCTATGCACATCTGAACAATTCCGATCCTAATCAGGATATGATCTTTGCGGAAATCAATGGGCGCACTGTCGCTTACTCCCGCGTGGCGTGGTGGCAGGAAGAAGAACCCAGCGATAGGATCTATTCACACTTCGTTAACATCATCCCGGAGTGGCGTGAAAAAGGCATTGAACAAGCTATGGTTCAGTGGTGCGAGAAGCGCTTGATGGTCATAGCTGATGAGCATCCCCAAGACAGCAAACGGCTTTTGCAAACCTACAGCAGCGCGTTTAAACCCGCCTTTAATCAAATCCTTGAGTCACTCGGTTATGAGGCTGTTCGATTCTTTATCGAAATGTCTCGAACGCTGGAAGGTATTCCCATGGCTGAATTGCCTGAAGGTATTGAAGTCCGCGAAGTCAAAGAAGAAGATAAACGAAAAATTTGGGATGCTAATGTTGAAGCCTTTCGCGACCATTGGGGCTACTCCCCACCAACGGAAGAAGATTACATCTCATATAAAGGATCAAAATACTGGCAGCCCGAACTCTGGCAAGTTGCCTGGGATGGAGATGAGGTTGTAAGCAGTGTGATGAATTATATCGACTATGATTTCAATCGGAAATTTGGACGGAATCGCGGCTGGACGGAGAACATTTCCACCCGAAGAGCTTGGCGCCGGCGCGGGATTGCAAAGGCTTTGATTGTACTCAGTATGCATATGCACAAAGCCAAAGGCATGACAGAGGTTGCGCTGGGTGTGGACACCAACAATCCCAGCGGTGCCCTCAAACTTTATCAAAACCTGGGTTATGAGAAAGAAAGGACCATGATGACCTATCGCAAAGAGATGTAACCCACAATCCTATTATGGTCTCTGATCGCTGATGGTATCCTGCCCTTGGGAGGCTAATCTCCCGTTTGCTAAAGGTCTCCTGACCACAGGCGTGTTATCGACCTAAGGTCTCCATCCGCATGCAGTAAAAACTTGTTACAATATGAATAAATACATCGTAAGCCAACAAAAGGACATCAATTGCCTGAAATTATCACATCATCCAGCAACAATAAGATCAAACTCGTTCGTGCTTTGCAAAGTCGCAGCCGCAAAAGACATGCTGAAGCAGCCTTCGTTGCAGAAGGTGTGCGTTTATTAGAAGAAGCGATTTCGGCCGGCTGGCCAGTGCGCTTCGTCCTTTATGATGAATCATTGTCAGAGCGCGGAAAAAACCTGATTAGGGCCATTAAAACTCAAATAAACGTAGAAGTTGCAGAAATCACCATTGAACGGATGTCTGAGATCACCAATACAGAAACGCCCCAGGGTATCCTGGCTGTCCTGGAAAGAAAATCCCTCCCCCTCCCTGACAAACCTACTTTTTTGGTTATTGCGGACCAAATCCGCAATCCCGGGAATTTAGGAACCCTGCTTCGGACAGCATACGCAGCAGGAGTGGACGCTGTGCTTTTAACACCAGGAACAACAGATGCATACGCCCCAAAAGTTATCCGAGCTGGTATGGGGGCTCACTTCCATTTGCCGATCGAGGAACATTCCTGGGATTCTATACAGATCCGGTTGAAGGATTTAGCAATTTTCATGGCGGAAATTGAAGGTGGTCTTCCCTTATGGGAAGCGAATCTTCGCCAACCTTGCGCCCTGCTCATAGGTGGCGAAGCCTTCGGCCCAAGCTCATTGGGAAAAACCATAGCCAAACAAGCTGTGACAATCCCTATGCCTGGAGGGGCTGAATCCCTCAACGCTGCCGTTGCTGCCGGTATTTTGATCACAGAAGTCCTGCGCCAAAGACATCAATCCAAAAAGGAATGACCATGCGTATTCGATCCATCACTTATTTTATCCATCCACATTGGCCTATCAACGAACTCATCCTGCAAAAAGCAGGAATCTTCATCCGCCACGCCAGGGATACCTATGAGAAAGCCGGCTTCACCGTTCAAACATTGCGTTTGGCCACACCTCCATTTCATGAATTCCTGAGTCCGGATGACTATCTGAGAGCTGTGACAAAAATGTCATTCCTGGCACATAGTGAAGGTTTTGAATACATCTCATTCGGTCCCGCTGCTCCTGGCAACCTCGAGTCTTATTATTCGATTCCAGAAATGCTATCCAATTCAAGCATACTTTTTCTCAGTGGACATCTCACGACCCCAGAGGGCAAAATCAGTCTGCCAGCAGTTCGCGCCTGTGCAGAAGTAATCCATAACGCTGCACCCCTTGAAAAAAATGGGTTTGCAAACTTGCGTTTTGCAGCACTCGCAAATGTCGATCCCTGGACACCTTTCTTCCCTGCTGCTTACCACAAGGGAAAAAAACCGGCTTTTGCCCTGGCAGTAGAAGGTGCTGATTTAGCAGTTGAAGCCTTTTCAAATGCCGAAAGCTTGAGTGATGCGAGAGAACGATTGATTAACGCAATTGAAACCCATGCTGGTAAATTAGAATTATCCGGTAATAAATTAGCTGAGATGTACAGCATTGAATTCAAGGGGATTGATTTCTCACTGGCGCCATATCCAACGCTTGAAATTTCTGTGGGGAATGCCCTTGAGAAGTTGGGCCTACCTGCAGTGGGACTCTCCGGCAGTCTAACCGCGGCCGCATTCCTCACGGATACCCTGGACCAGGCGACTTACAGAAGGACCGGATTCAATGGACTCATGCTCCCAGTGCTTGAAGACGCCATCCTTGCACAAAGGGGTGCTGAGAGCGTACTGAGCATTACAGATCTACTGCTTTATTCCGCCGTCTGCGGAACAGGTTTGGATACCATACCCCTCCCAGGAGACACAAGCATAGAACAAATTCATGCCGTATTACTTGATGTTGCATCCCTGGCCTTACGTTTGAATAAACCACTGACAGCCCGGCTCATGCCAATCCCAGGTAAAAAAGCTGGGGATAATACTGGGTTTGATTTTGAATTCTTTGCAAACAGCAAAGTTTTGGCATTGCCAGCCAAACCCCTGACGAATTTACTGGTGGGAAATGAAGATATAGCCATAAAATCCAGGCTGAGTTCTTCCTACACCACTGCTCATAATTAGCAAATCATTTCTTGCTGGTAAGATTATTCTGAGACAAGTCCTCCAAATTTCTTTAATGGGTGTCTTTAATTTGGCTCTTCCACACGCCAATAAGCTGATCCATCACGCTCCCGGTCCATGTAACCGGCCGAGATCAGGTCACGTCGTAAGCCAGAAATATCTGCATAAAACCCACCGATGATTCCATTGACCTGCTTCTCAGTATAAATTTTCCCGAATTCGAAATGTTCCAACAGATATCGAAGAATAACATTTAATTTTCGCCTGTTTGTAGGAAGCTGCTTGATTGAACCGTTTTCCCTTAAATAGTCCTTCAGGATTTTCCGATCATATGCCTTACGGTCCAAATCTTTTGCGACTGCTGGCAACGTTTCTTTAGACAACAATTGCCTTGCCATACTTTCCAAATTGTCTGTCTCCAGGTGATAGATATTATAATAACCTTCCGCTCTTGCAGAGACCAGTTTTATCTCCGCTAATTTCGCCAGGTGATGCGAAACTGTGGAAGGGTTAATCTCAAGCATGGCAGCTAATTCCTCAACACTGGATTCTTTTTGCGCAAGCAAACCAATCAGTTTGAGGCGATTAGCATCTGCAAGGGCTTTGAAAAAGGCTAAGAGGGTCTCAAAGGATTCTTCCATGTTTATCTCCTTGTTTATAATTTTATATATATCTATCTAATTTTATCTTTATCAATTTATTTTGTCCAGATCAATCTGAGAAATGGTTTGCCGGTTTCCTGACATCATTCCATTAATCAAGCAACTGCCTTCACTTGCTCCCAAAATTCCAATGGCGATTTCAACAATAGCCGGATCCAAAGGAGATAAATTAAAAAACCTTCACAACAGAAGGTGAGTTTCCTAGGAGTTCGTAATCTGGAATATAAGCTGCTGAAATAATTGAGATTTTATGCTTTTATCTGACCTTCTTGAAATTCATCAGGATCAGGTTTCGCTGACAATCGTTAAACGTTTCAATCGCATAAGGATATGAAAGAGGTATGCCGTTGGTATCCTCAAGCTGAATACTCAGGGAATTCTGACTGGCAAGCACCAAACCCTCAAGCGCAAATTCAAAGCCAGAATCTCCATAGGCGGGAGCAGATCCGCTTACCCTGACCTGGTCAATAGAAAAACCAGCGATTTCTCCAAAGAGATGCAGTGTCAATCCAGGAATTGGATCCCCCTGCAGATCCCACACTTGGCCAGCAACAACCAACCAGTTGCAGTTCAACTGAGGTCGGATCAACTCGATGTTGGTGGCTTCTTGTTCCCCATCCAGAATGAAAGGACGCAGTTCACGTGTAGGTGTTGGTGAAATCGTCGGGGAGGGTGTTACAGTAAAAGTCAGAGTAGATTGAAGCGTGTGTGTGTACGTTAAGGTTGGTGATGCAGTAAGAATAACGACTGGTATATCGGTTAGGGTAGGTGCGCTTTGTGTCTCTTCTGCACGATAAGGTCCCAACCCAAATACGAATAATACAAGCCATACGACACCAGCCAAAATCACAATAAAAAATATAATCCCGGAAAAATTCCCCTTTCCTGAAGGCTGAGGTCTGCGAGGTGATGCCATACTCGGAATATGAATGGGTTCACCATAGCGGTTGACGGATTTGGGTTTTCGTGCTGGTGGTTTATTCGTCATATTAATTGATCATTATCTCGATTGTGCTATTCTCACGTTGTTTGACAAGCCAATCTTTCAAGGCTTTTCGCTGCAAAGTCAGCTTTGCATCACTTGTCAAAGGCCGTTCTTCCCGATCAATAACCAAAATGATATGATACCCGATATCTGAAGCAATGATTTCAGAATAGGTTCCCACAGGTAATACAAACGCAGTTTCTTCTATGTCAAGATTCAATAAATATCCACGAGGAACCCAACCCAAATATCCACCAGTGGTAGGATCATACAGAAATGCGACTTCTTCAAAGGGCGTGCCCGAATTAAGGCTTACAAGAGCACGTTCCGCACCATCTTCTGTATAAGCGAATACCTGGCGGAGTTCAACTTGCTCTACCATTTCTGGAATGGTGGTAAGGATCCTATCGCGTTGATTAGCAGCCTGTAGTTGAAGTTTTAGCGAACGGAATAAATCCGCTTCAGTATATCCCCATTTTGCCATCCATTCTGGCAATTCCACGTCTTCCGAAATGGTATCGATCCGTTCCTGCACTTCAGCATCTGAAATGGTGACCCCGGCATCACGGGCACCCTGAGCAAGCAGCACCTGATCAATGAGATCCTCCAATACACTCTCTCGCATTGCAGCCTCATCTTCAATCGGAGTTTCTTCAGCTTCCTGTGCAAGAAGATAACGTGCAAATTCACTCTCAAACCAGGCTAATGAAATAGCTTCACCATTCACCACCGCCGCCGCTGGTTCTTGTGTTGGTGTCGAAGTGAATTCGATCGTTGGGGTTTGAGATGCAGAAAGTACTTCCTTGGTCGAGTCTTCCTCTACAGTGGGCATCGTTTTACCTGAGCAGGAAGTGATCAGAAATAAAAAGATGATAAAACAAAATAATGACTTATGGATTTTTGTCGGCTGTATTGACATGCCATCCATTATACCCGTCCTTGTTTAAAACCACTCGCTGATATCGATCACAAAAAAAGGCTGTTCCAATTTGGAACAGCCTCTTCTCTTAGTAAAAGTGTTAGGCTTAGTAACCGCCCATTCCACCCATACCACCCATACCAGCACCACCTGGGGGCATTGGGGGGGCCTTCTCAGGGATGTCCGTGATCAGGGCTTCGGTGGTCAGGATCATGGCTGCAATTGAGGCAGCATTTTCAAGGGCACCACGGGTTACTTTCGCGGGGTCAATCACACCGCCATCCACCAAGTCGCCATATTCTTCGGTCAAAACATCATAACCGATTCGCTTGTTGTCTTTCTTAATCTGTGCCTGGCGAACGTTTTCAACAACCACAGAACCATCTTTACCAGCATTCTCAGCGATTTTTCGCATTGGGATCTCGAGGGAGTCACGCACAATCTTGACTCCAATTTGCGCATCATCACTTTCCATCTTCAGGCCATCCAGAGAAGCGATAGCATTGATCAATGCAACGCCGCCGCCGGGGACAATACCTTCCTCAACTGCAGCTCGTGTAGCTGATAAAGCATCTTCAACACGATGCTTCTTTTCTTTAAGTTCGGTCTCTGTCGCGGCACCAACACGTATAATGGCCACACCACCAGAGAGTTTCGCAAGACGTTCCTGCAATTTTTCACGATCATAATCGCTTGTGCTGTTGTCAATCTCAACGCGAATCTGCTCGATCCGCCCTTTGATCGCACTGTTGTCACCTTTGCCGCCAATAATGGTTGTGTCGTCTTTGGTGCTCACGACTTTCTCAGCCTGGCCAAGATCCTGGATCGTTACAGTTTCAAGCTTGCGACCGGTTTCCTCAGAAATTACGGTTGCACCGGTTAATACTGCAATATCCTGAAGCATCGCTTTGCGGCGATCGCCGAATCCAGGGGCTTTGATCGCTAAAACATTGAGCATACCACGCAGCTTATTCAGCACAAGTGTTGCCAGGGCTTCACCGTCAATATCCTCAGCTATGATCAGCAGCTCACGTTTTCCGACCTGAACCAATTTCTCAAGCAGGGGTACGATATCGCTGGCAGCAGAGACCTTCTTGTCATATACCAGAACATTAGGTTCTTCGATCACAGCTTCCATATTCTCGGCGTCTGTTACGAAGTAGGGGGAAATATAACCACGATCGAACTGCATACCCTCAACGTATTCAGTTTCAAATTGAAGGCCACGGGATTCTTCAACTGTGATAACGCCATCTTTACCAACCTTATCCATTACTTCAGCGATCAATCCACCAATTTCTCGATCCTGTGCGGAAATGGTTGCGACGTTAGCAATTTCTTCTTTGGTTGTGATATCAATTGCCTGATCTGCAATTGCTTCAGAAACAGCCTTGGTAGCAGATTCAATACCACGCTTCAAGAGCATGGGGTTGGCACCTGCAGCCAAATTCTTTAAACCTTCAGTGACAATCGCATGCGCCAGAACGGTGGATGTCGTTGTGCCGTCACCAGCAATGTCATTGGTCTTTATGGCTGCTTCTTTAAGCAGTTGAGCACCCATATTCTCAAAGGGGTCCTCTAACTCGATCTCTTTGGCAACAGTCACACCATCATGTGTGATGGTTGGGGAGCCAAATTTACGATCCAAAGCAACGTTACGACCTTTTGGACCAAGTGTCGTCGCGACGGATTTTACAACAACATCAATACCGGCCTTTAGTGCCCTTCGGGCTTCTTCAGAAAACAAAAGTTGTTTAGCCATTTTTTATTACTCCTTGAATTTCTATCAATTATTTGCTAAGTTTTGCGAGAATATCGCTTTCCCGCATGATTAAAAGTTTCTTGCCGTCGTACTTAATTTCTGTCCCTGAATACTTTGCAAAAAGGACCTTATCTCCTTCTTTGACCTCGAGGGGCATATGATCACCTTTTTCGTTGCGTTCACCGGGACCTACAGCCAGGACAGTCCCCTTTTGGGGTTTTTCCTTAGCAGTTTCAGGAAGCACAATGCCTCCAGCAGTAATTTCTTCTTCCTCAATGGGTTCAACCACAAGCCGGTTTCCCAGGGGATTAATTGAGATTGCCATTTGTTCCTCCAATTTAATAATTTTGTGTTTTTATGGTGGTTTTTCACCATTTTAGCACTCTAAGCAAACGAGTGCTAATAAATTAATATTACCTTCGTTCAAAAATCACGTCAAGATATATTTGTCTGTTCTTATAAAAGTTTTATATTCCCCCCTTAATCTTCCAACTCAGGTCATTCCTCTATGTCATCTTCGTTATAAGTGCAGATTTCTTCTCCAGCACGCACAATGCTCATTATAGTGGGGTCATCTGCATATTCAGAACGAAGCTCATCAAAAATCTCTAATGCTTTCTCGCACTTCTCATCACCCTCACGATGTAAACCAGAAAGGACGGATCCATATGTAAAATAATACACAACTGAGCTGCCAGTGAGGGGTAAACCTTCCACAGATACCAAAGGATCTTCTTCTGGATCGCATTCACGAACCTCGCAGCTTTGTTCAGCATCACACCCTTCAATAGCACACTCCAACGCGGGGATAGAGCCTTCGTAGTTGCGTGATTTATAATAAATCACACCTAATTGTCCATAAACTTCAGGGTTAGCAGGGGTGAAAGACATGGCTTGTTTCACGTTAAGGGCTGCTACAAAAAATTCACCATCCTGTGCATATGTATTTGCGATGGCCAGGTATGGGATCGGATCTGTAATTCCTAATTGCTCATTCAAGTTTGCAGCCTTTGCAAAATTTTCTAAAGCTTGATCGTAAAGTTTAAGAAAACGATAGACCCGTCCAACAGCAATATAAAGATAAGTGTAGTTGGGCATGATATCGATTGCCAATTCATATTCCTGGATAGCTAGATTGTATTCACCCAGCGTCTCGTAAGTATATGCTTGAATTCGATGCACATCCATTAAGTCTGGCGCACGCTCAACGGCTTGCTGGATATACTGCTGAGCCTGATTCCATTTTGTTTGATCAACAAGAATCTCAGCATAATAGGCCAATGCCAAGGTATTGGTATTATCAATTTGCAGGGCTAACACAACTTCAGATTCCGCTTCATTCAGTAAATCTTCAGAAGTCTCATCATCGACCAGGAGAGGATTGGAACTCCAATCCAAAACAAAGGCACGGACAGCCAAGACCTGGCTGTCCTTTGGTGCTAATTCCTTTGCCTGGTCTATTGATTCAAGCGCTTCCCGCAAACGCTCCGAGCGCTCCGCATCTGTAGTCAACAGGGCAGAAGAATAGGTTTGAATGCGTGCCAATTCTGTGAATAAAGTGGTGTCATTAGGATCTAACTCGGTCGCGCTTTGAAATGCGGTAATTGCAGAATCCAGGTCACCTGCAGCAAAATGTGTTTCTCCCTCAATAACAAATGAATCCGTTGAGCGCGTTGGAGTGGGTGTGGGCATAAACAACGGCTCGATATCCCCTCGCGCGATCCCTGACAGAACAGTGAAAAAGAACACAATCAACGCCAAAAGGACCAGAACCCGATAGGGATTGGCTTTCTTATGAGTTTTACGGAAGGAAGGCTCTTTACCTTGTAAATACATGGTCGCTCAATAGGGTACCAACAGGATTATCCTTCATCCTCATTTCCTTGTATGGGCGTGAGTGTAGGTGTTATCTCGTCTTCCTCTCCCTCTGGTGTGATTGTGGGAGGTATCTCCTGGAATTCCTGACATATCCGGATGATTTCCTCTGCATTATATACTGCCGTCTCATCGTCAGGAACAGTTTGCAGCATTGCTTGGGCAACCTGGACAGCTTCATTACAGCGATTAACTCTAGCGAGTGCAAGGCCATAGCGGCTGTAATACTCCATAACCGACATTGAATAGTCCAGCGGAAGACCTTCTACAACAACGCCTCCAGCCGTAACGCCCCCACGAACAGCCAGTTCTAAGGCATCAATTGCCTGGTTATACTGCAAATCCCGGTAATACATCGATCCTAAATTCCCATGTAGATAGGGATCAGATGGATCATCATTCATCGCTTGTTCTGCATATTGAACTGCTTTCGCAAACTCTCCAATTCGAGCATAAACCCGTGAAATATACCAGTTCGGAATGGGATCAGTCGGGTTGAGGGAATAAGCTTTCGTAAATTCAAAGACTGCCTGGTCATACTCTTCAACCGCCAGAAAATTTCGACCTAATGCCAAATGGATATCAGCAATTGTGTCATTGATCTCAACTGCAGCCTGGAGCTGTTGGATCGCATCTTCATAATTCCCGGTGATCTCCAGGACATAACCCCTGGCCCATCGAGATTCCAATAATTGTGGGTTCAAAGTCATCGCCTGTTTTGAATGTTCAATGGCCTGTTCAATAGTGTCTATCCCTCCAACATCATCAGCCACCTGTCTTGCCAATATATCAGCATAGATCGCATGAGCAAAAGCGCTAGCTGGTTCAAGTTCCAGCGCAGTTTTTACATCCTTTATCGCTTCGAGATACTCCCTCATTTCGCCTTTCGTCCACGCCAGCAAAACAAAGGCGTCAGATTGCGTTTTGTCTAATAAGATTGCGTTCTCGACATTAACTCGCGCTGCTTCATATTCGCCACCGTAAATCTGCAGTTTTGCCAGGGTCAGATAATTAGATGGCTCCTGCGGATCAGCATTAATAGCCCTTGCATAAGCTTCCATCGCTAATCCTATGCGGCCTTCCGACAGGTATGTGTCAGCTTCCTCGGCAAAAGATTGTGGGTTGCGTGTTGATGTGGCGGTTGGCACAAAAGGCGGTTGTACTATTGGGATGACATAAATATTCAAATAGACTAAGAAGCCTATCGCAATAACCAAAAACGCGATCAACCATGGGTTTGATCGCCGGCGGCGCTTGTTCATTGACCACTTGCTGCCTTTTAAATACATACAAGAATAATAACACCCGAGACAATTGACAGTCAAGCACATCCAGTTTAATGAATTTTGGCTAGATATCACTTACAATATTATCAATGGATATATTTTTCAAGAAATACGGAATTCACTTGAATAATAAACAAAATTTTTGGCAACTTGCAGGTGCACTCTTGGCGGGTTTCCTTTGGGCATACAGCTTGACAACACGCATCGGATTGTTATTCATCATCCCCTTGTGGCTGAAGCTGATTGTGCTGTTGGGTCTTTCCATCAATCTAGCCATGCTGGGATACTATTTTTTCGTAAAATTCCTCAGCAGCCTGAAAAAGAACAAGCTGTGGCTCTGGATCTTGATCGGGTCAGTGGTCTTCAGCACACTCGTATTTGCTTTTACCCCCTACCAACGAGTACCCTTTCGGACAACTCATAAGCTTGAGATTGAAGCTCTGGAATCAGAGGTAATCATCAAAGCTATTTTTTCACCTGATGAAAACTTGATGGGTTGGGATGAATTTAGGATCAGCGATGGTATAAAGCCGGTTGATGAAGCCGGATTTCGTTTATCCCCAAGATCAAATATACAATACGAGCGTGCTCATACTGGGAATTTGACAATCCTTTTCACGAGTGATTCTGGACCCGTCAGGATTTATTGGGATGGTCAACTTCAGACCATCACCCCGCATACTTTCCAGGAAAAAACATCACTTTCCCTCGGGTGGCTCATTTCATCTGAAACGGACAGCAACCTTATAAAGGTAGTCCTTCCCGGGAATAAATGGGGAAAGCCTGATTCTTTGTGGAAAATTCTTGGCGGACTCCTGCCAGTCAGTGATTTCTTTTCACTCACAACCCTCGCGGCAGGATTAAGCTGGTTTGTGATTGGAATAAGGCAAAAGACTTTAACAAAGCCAGTTCAATGGAGGTTGGTCAAGGTCTGGGTGGATGCACTGCTGACCATTGTCTTTGCGACCCTTATGATTCGGGTCGGTTTTCCTGAATTTTTACCTTTCTGGTTCTTAATTTTCTTTATCCCAGCAATGGTTTACCTCTTATATCAACAAACTCAATTTTTCATTGATAATGCAATCATTGATATTAAGGGCTTTTCAAGAATAAAGAGATTCCTTCAAAAATGTGCAGAACTCCTCAGCAAGATCAACCAAGAACGATGGGTATTCTGGGTTGTGATCGTGATCATCGCGATTCTCAGTGCTGTGATTCAGCTGCATTTGACCAGCCCAGGGATGGGTATATCCGGAGATTCGGTTCATTATTTGGAAGGGGCAAAAAACCTGGCTGCGGGGAAAGGCTATGTGCTTGAAATCGCAGAAGGAGACCCTGAGCCTATTACAGGATTTGAGCCCGTTTACTCGACCTTGCTTTCAACTGGCATTTCATTGGGGATGGAAGCTCAGCAATATGCAAGATACATCAATACTCTCTTGATATCCCTGACAATGCTCATGGTTGGATGGATAATATTCAAAACTTCGAGGAGAGTCTTACCAGCTATTTTAGGTGCCACATTCTTACTCCTGTCCCCATTGATCCTAAAAATCTTCACCTGGGCGATGAGCGAACCGTTATTTATCGTATTATTATTATCCACACTTCTAATATGGTTCTGGCACATTAATAAGCCATCCATCTGGAAAGCCCTGCTGACAGGATTGTCCACTTCACTCATAATCAATACAAGGTTGGCTGGCGTTGTCTTTCTAACCACCTTTGCATTCAACACGCTGCTTTTTGAAAAAAGCAAGTTTTTAATTCGTGTACGTGATACTTTCCTGATGGGTGTGGCCGCGTTTATCCCCTTTGCTGCATTCTTCATACGTAATCAAATTGTGACAAAAAATTCGTCTGGCTCACAAACCGTGGCTTTAGGAACCTTCCCGAAGGAGTATTGGGAAACCATCGGTGAGGAAGTTTCCAGCTGGTTTAAATGGCAAAACTATTTCAACTATCCATATGAAAGATACAATGCCTTATTTGTTTCGCTGGTGGTGGTGCTCCTGCTGGTGGTCCTTTGGCTTATCTTTAGAAAGAAATTATCCGCAAAAGAACGAACTGATCCTGTCGTCATTTTTGTGCTAATTTCAATTCCCATCTATATGGCAGCAATAATCCTGAATACAGTTTTCCTCACCGCAGATCCCACAGTCAGCGGTCTCATACGATATTTGATCCCAGTTCTCCTGCTGTTCACGATCTTGGTCAGCAAGCTATTCAGTACCTATTGGAGACAACCCTTTCTGAGCCACAAACTGGTTATCATGTTCATAATTCTGACCAGTTTGCAAATTTATATCAAAGACGCTGCGAAAATCATCAGTGATCCACCGTTGTTATACCGTAACTATACAGACCGGAAAAACCAATGTGGTGATGAAATTGCGCCAATCATAAATGAAAATCAAGAGGTGCCTATTTTCACAAATAATTGTGAATACTTCTATTTTATGACAGGTCAGCGATGCCGAATTTTAGTCATGGATGAGAATGCATATCGGTCTGGTGGTGAAATATACCAAGCTGTTAAGAATGGAGCCATTGTCACCATGTCTGAAGGTTTTGGCAGCAACCCACCTGGTGTGCAAGATTTCCTTAGAAAATTAGACCGTTTCGATTCTGGCTGCTATCTCAATTTCTATCAATGGACAGACGACTGACACACTCCAAATTTTTTTATACCCGCCCTGTCACCTTATGCCATTGCGGCACTAAAGCCGCTTAAAAAGAGCACCACAATCCCTAAGAATGCGTTGAAAAATAATAATGCCGCATAAATCTTTTGTTGTTTTGGTGTGAAGTTCTCCACTTTTTTCCCCAAGACAAATCCCCGGAAGACAGCAATCACGATCATAACTATGACAATGATATGTTTTATTGAGATCAATGATTGATATTGCGTGGAAAAATTTAAAAATCCAACATTAGATCCGGATTGTTTGGCCAATAATATTCCTGTTATCCAAAGAACAACAACACTGATTAAGGCCAGTATTCGAAGCCGTCGCTGATAATTTATCAGAAGGTTATTGGAATACTCCTTTTTTAACCCCAGGCTTTTTAGAGCTGGCATTAACGAAAATGCTGTGGTCAATAATCCGCCAATCCATAGGACTGTGAATAAATCATGTAGGGACTTAATAATACTAAATACAAAAATATTTGGCAAAATAACACCTCCATATTGAAATTGACTATTATATTAGTTTAATGGATTGAACAGCTGAATTCTTCGACTTTCGTCGAATTAGAAAAATTTTTGCAATTAGCACAAATTACCCCTTGGCTATTTTCGCCAATCTTGTATGATTGAGGATGATAATTTCATCCCGATTGATTTCAATAAAACCTCGTTTGACCATATTTTGAAGATGACGATTGACAACATCCATTACTGTCCCCAATTGACCTGCAATCTCCGATTGAGTTTTCCAGGATTGCCGGATCACAACCCCGTCATCGGCGTCTTCTAGAAGCAACCGCGCCAATCTTACCTCAACAGGATATAAAGATAGATTCTCAATATGGTTCAGAAGATGCTCAATTCTATGTGTTAAATTTAAAATAACCGCTCTTGAAAATAAAGGGGAGGTGACAAGCATTTTCTCCACATCCGATTGAGAAATACTAAAGACTTGACCGTGTTCCATGGCAATGACACTTACAGAATTCATTCCATTGCTAAATACGGACAACTCGTTGATAATCTCCCCTGGACCAATGAAGCGCAAAGTTTGTTGACGACCTTCGCGAGAGACTTTTTCTGCCTTAAACCATCCATCCAGAACGAAGTAGAGGGCATTTGTGGATTCACCTTCCAAAAAAAGGATCTCATCTCTTTTTACATCCTGAGATCTAGTGATACGCCTGATTTCCATGAGTTCTTCATCAGTAAACACATTGAGGAGGGAGAATTGTTTTAATTTGTGGATGGAAAGGTTCATTTTATAAATCCAGTTACTGTTTTCTCGTTCTTCGATTAACTAAAGATGAAAAATCTAATCAGTAAAAACTTATGATCTTCGTTTATATGTCAATTGAGTGGCTGATTGATCATCTAAAAACCATATCATATCTCCATCCCTGGGGTTTATCATTTGGATGGGAGTGTCCACCAGGTCATCAGGCTCCCTCAATACCTCTGCAAGAATCCCTGCTTTAGAAACCCCACTTACCAATACAGCTATATTCTTTGCCTCATTGATAGCATTTGTAGTCAATGTCAACCGCATTTTTTCTTGCTTTGGTGCGTAATTCGGGATAAACCAGCGTTCTTCCTCCTTTAAGCCTTTGGATTGGGGGAATAACGAAGCTGTGTGACCATCCTCACCCATCCCCAGCAGAATTAAGTCAAATCTTGGCCATTGACCCGTAAAGAAGTCCCTCAATATTTTTTCATAACTCAGCGCCGCTGCGCATTCTTCCATTTCTGCAGGTACACGATGGACATTTTCTTCAGGGATGGTGATTCTATCCAACAAGGTCTCGCTAACCATATGATAATTTGATTCTTTATGATAGGGAGGCACGTGTCGTTCATCCCCCCAAAATAGATGTACGTTTGCCCAGTCCAAGCATGCCTGATTCTCTGTGTCGGCTAAAACTTGATAAAGGGCTCTTGGTGTATTTCCACCAGAAAGCGCTGCTGAAAAACGACCCCGATCTCGGATTGATTGTTCCGCTAATTGAATGAACAGCTCAGCAGCTGCATTTGCTAAAGCACGCGAATCCCGGAATATCCGAATCTGGCTCATTGGGGAAAACCACTACTAATCAATGAGTTATTGATGGTGATTAAATCCATAATTACACGCTTATCCAACGGACTCCTGCAGTTCTTTGAACTTCTTCTTTTGATCTTGAGATAAATTCTTTGGAACCTGGATCTGCAGTGTTGTGTATAAATCTCCTCGCCTTTCAGGATGGTTAAGTTTGGGCATTCCAAGACCTTTCAAACGAAAAGTCTTCCCTGAATCTGTACCAGGCGGGATGGTTAATTTCACCTCTTGATCAATCGTCGAAACGACCGCTTCTCCCCCAAGAAGGGCGGTGAAGAAATCTATGGGCTGTTCGACCCGTAAATTATCCCCTTCACGAATGAATTCTGGGTGCTCCCTAACCTCTATCTTAAGATAAAGATCACCAGCCCCACGACCTCTCCCAGTGCCCTGTCCACTCAAGCGTATTTTCGAACCAGTCCTGACCCCTGGCGGGATAGTCACCTCAATCCTCCGCCCTCCCTCAAAGGTCAACAATCTGGTGGTCCCTTTGAAGGCTTCTTCTAGAGAAATTTGGATAGGATGCTCAATATCTCGTCCACGCTGCAAATTCTGCGGGTTAGTATAACTGGTTCTTTTTCTTGCAGACCGTGCTCCACCGATGCCACCAAATAGTGTTTCGAAGAAATCAGAGAAACCGCCAAGACCGCCACCAAACATCTGTTCGAGATCCTCCTGAGAGATCGTTCGGTATTGTGTACCTCCAGGCTGCCCTCGAGTTGTCCATTGAGACCAATCGAAATCCTCTGAGCGTCCACCTCTTTTTTGATACTGCTTCCATTGCGATCCAAATTGATCGTACTTCTTACGCTTTTCTCCATCTGAAAGCACCTGGTAGGCTTCATTGATATCTTTGAATTTTTCTTCTGCATTAGGGTCATCTGGATTGACATCGGGATGATATTTGCGGGCTAATTTTCGATAAGCTTTCTTAATTTGATCCTGATCAGCATCTTTGCTGACACCTAATGTTTGATAATAATCTCGATATTCCATTGATAATTCCTTCAATACCTTTGCAATTGATTAATTATAAGCCTGTAGTATCTGAAATTTGTTAAATTCTTCCACTGTTCATTTAAAAAGTATCCATCATTGGTCAATAAAAGGAAAAAGCCGGGGTTTAGATCCACGGCCTTTATTGAGTTAATCCTATGTGAATCAATTATGAAAGCTCAGGATCAAATTCACCACGATATGCTTTTGGTAGAAGGGCTGCAATTTGCCTCATGATCAAATCACCAGCTGAGCGGATCTCATTGCGGGTGGGTCTGTTTGGGTTCTCTGACTTGATCGGGCCGAAAACCTTTCCAATTTTTGTGAAAATCTTCAATCGGCGATTTTTCTCTGTAATGGTCTTAAAAAGTTTCCAATCATTATCGCTGATCGTCCCTATTGGTAAGATAGGAGCACCGGTACGCAAAGCCATAAATGCCGCACCTGGCAAAGCCGGGTTCAAAGGTCCTGAGTGAACATGTCCCTCAGGATAAATGACCAGGACACCATCCTGTGCTAAAATCGCTTCCGAAGCCTGTAATGCCTCAAAGTTGGGGGTCCCTTGTTCAATTGTTAATGTCTCCCAGGCTCGTGGAAACATTCGCATCATTGGGGGAGCCTTCGGCATTACGAAATCTCCAATAAATTCAAGCGGCCAATGCGTGCTGTGTATTGGCGCCACGGTATCCAAAAAACTGAAATGGTTTCCTACAATCAATAAAGGTCCTTTTGCCGGGATGTTTTCTTTGCCGCTTACCTCCCACCGGGTCAGAATTCCACCTATAATGTCGATCCCAATGCTCAGTAATCCTCTAATGAATCTGCGGCGAGGCCAGGGATACTTCTTAATGTACTTCTGAATCATGATTTCACTTGTCACGGATTCGCCTCTTCAACTGTCAAATAAATCGTTGATTTCATACGCTGATAATCACCTAATGCCAAGTGAATGTTAGCGTGCCATTAATTATAACCAAAACCATTTAGAAAGTTACGTTCTATACATCACAAAAAATCCGAAATGGCGTTAGAGAAAATCAAATAATGCAACTTAATGAATAAAAAAATTCACCAGAGATTTTTACTGGACATTCATTTCAAGGCAGTTTGATTAAAAGATGTGTGCAAGATCCGATGTGCTGGAAAGGATCAGGTCTGCTCCTGCACGCTTAAGCTCTCTTTGTGTGCCGAACCCACACAGGACCCCCACCGTTTGTGCACCTGCAGACCTTCCAGCCCGTACATCCACAATCGTATCACCAATCATTAAACAAGCCTGGGCATCTAATCCTAATTGTCCAGCAGCAAATAAAATGGGGTCAGGTGAGGGTTTTATATGCTGGCATGTCTGGGAAGTGACTACAACCTTGAAAAAGGGTAGGAGATCAAAATATTCAAGGAATTGGCATATTGTATGCCCATCTCTTGAACTGACGATGGCCATAGGATATTTGGCACTTAATTTTACTAACATCGCTTTGACACCAGGAATGATCCTGTGCTGCTCTTGGTCAGTTGGTTTAACTTTACGCCTTTGGGTCAGCTTTTGATGCAATCTTATTAAAGCACCATCGATATTCAACCTGTCAGCAATTGTGTAAACAGAATTTGCTGGTGTCTCAACAGCTGTTACAAGCCATTGGGCAAATGGGCGGGGATCTCGATTCTTGAACAAAAAGGACACAGGTTGTAAGGTCCTGTTTACCGAATCAACCATTTGATCATCAGTATCACTGAGTGTCCCATCGACATCAAAGAGCAGCCCCTGGATGCAATCTCGATTAATTGCACCGAACACGATATTCTCGTTCTTGGTCATTTAAATTCAGAAAGTATTCTTGTAAGGATCGTATCATTCGGGCTTATGAGCCAAATTGTATGGTCGCCATCCCTCATAAAAACAATCACGCTGTTTTCTTCATGCCAGGTTGGGTTGCCCTCAATCTCATCCTTTGAGTCTCCCCAACGTAAGTCGGCATAGTCCTGAAAAGCTTCTGCAAATTCCTCAGCATCGGCGAGGGTATCCCAGGCTACCTCATTAACAAAAACAACTTCATCGGTATTTTCATTGAGATAAACCGCATAAGAATCACCGCCCCAGCCGGTGGCGGCTTTTGAAGCGATCTCCTCCGAAAGCTGAAATCCCTCTTCGTAAGCCTGATTCAAGATCAAAAAGGTATACCACTCTCCCATAATATTCTGCTCAAAAAGGTGCCATTCATTTCCCAGAATATTGATTAAATCAGGCAAATCTACAACTTGTGGAACGTCGTCAGGATATTTCTCTGGATGTAAAATCTGTTCAGTTGATACAGGGGGATTTTGATACGCCAGATCAACAGCATCATACCCATCCTGTTCATAGAGATACTCAACAAATGTATATCCCTTTTCATATGGAAAATATAGATCAGACGCCATGAAGGGTGGTGCTGTATCCAGAATCGGGCTTTCCATTTCGTTAAATGTTTGCATTAACTCAAAATAATCTTCGCGAGTAGCATAAGATTGAAACCAGAGAAATTCAGTGTAGGAAGCATCACCTTCAATCAATGCCTGTACAGCTGCACAACGCTCTGAATCCTCCTCACAATCCTCCTCATTTAGTCCAAGCCCGTCCTCAAGATCATAAACTTGATCTTGGAGAACATGTGTGAATTCATGTGAATAAGTGAGTTTTTCACTTCCGCCAAATTCCGCTCCCTGCACAACATAGATTTCCTTAGTTTCATCGTCATAGAAACCGGCGATTTGTTCACTATAGAGATCCAAATAAAAATCCCTTAGTTCAAATCCTTCTGGGAGCAATCCCAATGCAGACAAGACCAATACATCTTGCTCAGCTTCCTGATCACTGTATTCTAAGAAAAAATCATTTTTAACAATTTCTTCCAATTCCGACATGGAAATTAAAGTTTTTTTCACAGGTTTTGTTTGATCAAGTCCGCGAATCTGGACAACCTCGGATTCAATTTGAAGAAGTATTTCAGAAAGATCATCCGGTAACTCGTTCTGCTCTTCCTGCGGATCACTAACATCTGGGGGAACTGGGAGGGTTGTCTCTGCTGTGGGAATCGATACTTCAACATCTTGATTAAATTCAAAAGGCCAAAGCAACGAAACCCCCACTCCGCTCAGTAAGATAACTCCCAAGCAAAGACATGCCACAACCAGGATTATCACACAACTTAATAAGATGTAATTTGTACGCTTATTCTTCATTTATTCCTTTATTCTTTTTCACAACTTGACTAATTTTACTCAAGAGCATAGCTTTGTCCAGAAAGTCGCTGATTTTCATGCCTGGATGAAAAATACCAGGAAATAATCCCCATAATTGGGACGATGAATTGTTCAAAATGGCTGAATCAGGGGAGTTCTATAAATCAAGTTTATATCCGATACCGCGTTGGGTTCGGATCAATTTTGGACTTTGTGGATCTTCTTCTATAGCACGCCTAAGCCAGCTGATGTGCACATCCAGGGAGCGAGTATCACCAGTGTAATCTGTCTGCCAAACCTTGGTGAATAGCACGTTGCGCTGAACAACTTTTCCCTTATTTTTCATCAGCATAGCAAGTATTGTTACCAGGCGGGGAGTAAGTTTGGTTTGCCGATCGTGACAGGAAACAAGTTGGGTCTGTGTGTTTAGGGTAATCGGACCTGCCTTCATAATATATTTCTTGTCGGCCGGAAAATACACTTTTAAACGATTGATTAATTTTTGAACGGTAAAAGGGAGCTTGAGCACAAGATTTGCATCAACCAGGTCCGGTAAAAAAGTCTTTTCTTCGATGATCAAGATAATTGGAAGATCATTGTCTTCTCTTCTAAAGGATTGACAAATGCGCACACCTTTTGTTCTCAATGAGGCAGCGTCCACAACAACCACATTTGGATTCACAGCTTCTAAAATTGCCAATCCGGCTTTTCCGTTAGGCGCTCTTGTCACCTTAAAATTTTTATGATTGAGTTTTTCAGCAAATGATGTGTGATCACCTATTCTGCCCTCAATCATCAGAACGACCAATGCCGTATTGCGCTTCAAAATAAATTTCCTTTCAGCTACATTATTATGGCAATTAACGCTTAACGATCTGATAAGTTACTTAACCCGATTTACAATTGCCCTGGCTTCCTTGCTTAATAGACAAAGCAATCGCATACACAAATAATAATGCCTAGTTTATACGCAAAAAGATCAAAACGTTTCAGTAAGCTATGATGGATATGGATCAATAATGATGTAAACTGCTTTTTGCTTGAGTCGATTATACTCTAAAAATTAATAAGAATCGTTGTCAAATTTTTTCTTCCAGTTGCGTCTAATAATACCCCGTGTTAGAATGAAACCAATTGAGAATTTCCTAGGAGAATCAATGTCCAAGATGATCGAGGTCACAGTTGACAGCGTTCGCGTTAGCTTGACCAACCAGCAGCGTATCGTGATCTTGAAACAGGTGAATCAGGAGCGTTATCTCCCAATTTGGATTGGGCTCTACGAAGCTGAGGCAATCACAATCGCCTTACAGGAAATTCAAGTCGCCAGACCACAAACACATGACTTATTGAAAACGCTGATCCAATCCCTCAATGCGATTCTAACGCATGTTGAAGTGACATCCCTTTCTGAAGATGTTTTTTATGGAAACCTCATCTTTGATGTCAATGGTCAGCAAAAACAGATCGACTGCCGCCCCTCCGATGCCCTTGCTCTAGCTGTCCGTATGGACGTCCCAATTATGGTATCCGAAGACGTGATGAATCGGGCAGGCATCGTTCCCGAAGAAGATATGACTGAGGTGGAATCAGAAGAGTTTGATGAAGCACTCTCCGTTGAGGGTGAGGACAACCTGGATGTCTTTGAAGATTTCCTTCAGAATTTTGATGTTGATGATCTAAATTCGAATTCGGACAATGACAAGCAGGACGAAGGCTGATCCCAATTGAGTAGATAGCGATCATAATAACTGGGAAATCTCACTTCTTCCTGCTTTCGATCATTACAATTACACATTGTAGATCCAACCGATACAATCGAATTAATACAAAACCATGACTGATGATATGAACCTAAACAACGATACCCTTTCAGAAGCGTTAACGCTTCCCAGCAACCGCGAAGCGGAAGAAGCCTTGATCGGTGCTGTGCTAATCGATCAGGAAGTCTTTTTGGATATTTCCCAATTTTTAGAAGCCGATAATTTTTTTATCGTACGAAATCAATGGATTTGGGAAGCCTTTCAACATCTGAGTGAGACCCGGCAGCCAATTGACCTGGTCACTGTCACGGAAACCCTGACCAACCGTGGGCAGTTTGACGAAATGGGGGGGCAGGCTTATCTGATATCACTGATCAATCAGGCACCCAACGCATTTCATGCTGAATCATACGGCCGGATCATTGAACAAAACGCGACCCGACGAAGGATGCTTGAAGCTGCTAACGAAATTGCTCGACTGGCTTACAGCCAGGATCAATCCATTGACACAGTCGTAGATGAAGCAGAAAAAGCGATCTTCAATGTCAGTGAACGAAGGATCAAACGCGATCTTGTTCCCATCAGTAAAGTTGCAAGTGATTATTATGACCGGATTGATGAACTCTCTAAAAGACCAGATGATATCTATGGTGTACCAACTGGTTTAATTGATGTCGACAATCTACTCGGTGGATTACAAAAGTCAGATTTTCTGATCATCGCCGGACGCCCAGGTATGGGAAAAACTGGTTTCCTGTTGGGAACGATGCGAAACGCAGCCTTAGTCCATAAGCAACATGTGGCAATGTTCTCAATGGAGATGTCCAATGAACAGCTCCTCCAGCGAATGATCGCCATGGATACCCGGATTGACACACAGCGTCTCCGCTCCGGCCGCCTGAATGATAATGAATGGGACATCTTTTTTCAGGCTCTGGAATCATATGATCAGGCGATGATTTTCCTGGATGATACACCTGCCATAACCCCTCTTTCCCTTCGCACCAAGTGCCGCCGGCTTCATCTTGAATACGGTCTTGACCTGATCATTGTGGATTACCTGCAGTTGATGTCCGGTGATTACCGTGGGGATAACCGCGTGCAAGAAGTTTCCAATATTTCCCGAAATATGAAGGTGCTTGCTCGTGAACTGAATGTCCCGGTATTGACCGCTGCACAGCTTTCACGCGCTGTGGAACATCGACCTGATAAAAAACCACAACTCTCCGATTTGCGGGAGTCAGGTTCCTTAGAGCAAGATGCTGATATTGTCATGTTCATTCATCGTACCCCGCTGAGTGAAATCGAAGAAGAACGAAATAAAGCGGATTTGATTGTGGCAAAGCACCGTAATGGCCCTACTCACCCCGGTATTGGCCTCGTCTTCATCGAAGAACTGGCCAAATTTGAAAATGCTGCCAGAGGACAGCAAAATGAAGGTTGAAAGTGAATAACGCAGCGAACATTGACACTTCAAACCAATTTGATGGGTTTCGTGATGATGCCAGGGACCTGGTTCGATTGCCGGAAAGCTTTTTCACGCATCTGCTGCCTAACATTGAGACGCTCTCCCAACTCAGACTGCTCCTGTACCTGTTTTGGAATGCAGAAAATCAAGAGGGTAGGATCCGGTTTTTCCATTTGGAAGATCTTGTTTCCGACTCCACCCTGGTCAAAATGACTGGCGGAGAACAATCCCTCAAACAGGCACTCAGTGACCTCATACGATTGGGTGCTGTACTGGAAGCGAAACCACCTTTATTAGATCAGACTTATTATTTCATCAACGGACCGCAGGGGCGTGCTGCTTTGAAGGCAATCCAGCATGGTGATTGGCATGAAAACAACCAGGAAGGTCCCCCTTTGCACCTGACAACAGATCGCCCAAATATTTACAAACTTTATGAAGAAAATATTGGAGCTATCACACCAATGATGGCGGAGATCCTGAAAGCAGATGAAGCAACTTACCCGAAGCCCTGGATAGAAGAAGCTATTCGCATCGCTATCACCCGCAATGCACGCAATTGGAAATATATCCAGGCAATCTTAAAACGTTGGCAGAATGAAGGACGTGGAAATGAGCAAAATCGACGAGACGATTCGCAAGATCCGGACAGCTACCGAGAAAGCTGGCTCAGACATGAATGACAAACATCAGAGTGAGGGTCCTGTTCGACAGGTGAAAATGCCAGGAGATCCCAATTGCCCAATTTGTGGTGGGATCGGATACCTTCGCCGTGATCTGCCTATTGGCCATCCAGATTTCGGTAAAATTGTGCCTTGCTCCTGTCGGTTGAAGGAAATTACCCAATCAGCCAGGAAAAGGTTATTCCATATGAGCAACCTGGATGCCTTGAAGAACCTGCGATTTGAAAACTTTGAAAAACGAGGGCGAGTTGGTTTGAGTATCATGCAGGCTGACTCACTGGAAAATGCGTATAACCAGGCACATTATTTCGCTCAAAACCGTGAAGGTTGGTTGTTGATGATGGGTCGTTATGGCAGTGGAAAGACTCACCTGGTGGCAGCGATTGCCAATCATGCCATCGAATCTGGCGTTTCAACCCTTTTCCTGACCGTTCCTGATCTTCTTGATTGGCTCCGCTATGCTTATTCCGGTGTGGATATGAGCTTTGAAGAGCGGTTCGAAGAAATCCGTGAGATCCCACTCTTAATCATGGATGATTTTGGCACACAAAACGCCACATCTTGGGCACAGGAAAAGATCTTCCAAATCTTAAATTACCGCTATATCAACCGGCTCCCAACTGTTGTTACCAGCAATATGATGATCGGTGATTTTGAAGGTCGCATCCGATCACGCTTGCAGGATCCAGACCTTGTCACAATTGTTAAGATCCTGGCGCCTGACTACCGTAATCCCACCGATGATACTGGGCACCCTGAGCTTTCGACCTTAGCATTACATAACCGTCAAACCTTTGGCAACTTCAGTTTGAGAAAAAACGAGGCCTTCCCTGCACAAGATTTGCGTGACTTAAAAAAAGCTTTTAAAGCAGCTCGTGAATTTGCGGAGCACCCAAAAGGGTGGCTTCTCTTCACCGGACCTTACGGGTCTGGTAAAACACACCTGGCTGCTGCGATTGGCAATTACCAGGCTGGGATAGGATTCCCGCCCCTGATGGTCAGCGTGCCAGATCTGCTTGATCACCTTCGGGCAACATTCAGCCCCAACAGCAGTGTATCATTGGATCGTCGCTTTGAAGAAGTAAAGAAGACCAGGCTGCTGATCCTTGACGACCTGGGGACACAATCTGCCACACCCTGGGCAAGGGAAAAAATCTATCAGCTCTTTAACTACCGCTATAACGCTGAATTACCCACCGTTATTACAACTTCAAAAAAGGCTGAAGAATTGGATCCGAGATTATTCAGCCGCATGCAGGACCAACGCATTTGTAAACTTGTCCTAATTCCAGTTACAGCTTACCACAGCAGGTAGATATCAAAATCCCATCGTGAAATTCTTTAACAGATAAATTGAACTGTTCTCCCCATTATCCGGGAGAGCGATTCTTTTAATGTGATGCATAAGAGTTGCATACTTTCACACACCTTAATAAGTTTGCTCCATGTTAAATTGAGTTTGATGAGATTGACTTCTTGCTTCTATCCCCACTCAGCTGGAGCATGACAATAGCTGCAATCACCAGTACACCCCCCACCCATTGTTGAAAAGTCAGCACTTCCCCCAGGAAAATCGTCGAGATCAAAACTGCCAACACTGGCTGCAGAGTCATAATGACTGAACCACGTGCTGCACCCATAAGTTGCAGTGCATAATTAATCGCCACGATTGGCAGCATGGTACCAAAAACACCTAAAGAAATCAATAAAATCCAACCTGTGGCTGAATCAGGTGTGGTAAGCCCAAAAAACGGGATCATAAGCAATCCGGCAGCCATAGCCCCTGCCATGACCCAATTTGTAGATAATAATTTATCCTGCCTGTTTTCTAACAGCTTCTCACTCAGCATCATGTAGATCACTATTGCCAGTGCATTTACAATCGAGATTAAAAACCCTATCAGATCAATTGACAATGATGAACCGAACTTATAAACAACTAAAAATAATCCAACAAAGGTTAATGGCAGACCCAACCAATAAAGTTTTGGAACGGCCTTTCCCATGACCAAAGAAATTAAGACGACCACTGAAGGATAAATAAACACAATGATCACATATAGAGAAGAAGGCAAGCGGTCAAGCGCAAAGAGTGCACTAAAGCTGGCAACGGCATAAACGGCCCCCAACCCCATTAAACTCAGCGGTCGATCTATGACCTTTAGTCTCGGTGTTTTCCGCAGAAGTGTGATAAGCCAAAGAAGTGGTGCTGCGATTGTAAACCGCCAAATTGCCACATGTTCAGGAGGCAATCTGGTCTCTTGCGGGATGATCTTCATTAAAATAGTGGCGGATGCCAGCATAGATGCTGCCAGTGCCATGATCAACATCCCAATATATTTACGTTTCACTCAATACACCTCCATCGAAATCAACAGCGTCCATTATACTGGTTAATCTCCACTCAAACTGATGCCGCTTTCTCTATCTTCAAACTTTTGTACAAGTTGATTTGCTTATATTGGACTAATTTGGTAAACTATATAATATATTAATGCAGGACATGCTTAGAATCATTCAGAAAGTAATGCTGTTGAAAAATTGAACGGCGATGATGATTAAATTAAAACAATTGACCTGTAAACTAAGGAGATTTTTATGAAATCTGTAACCTATGCTGTTCCAAATATATCCTGCAACCACTGTACCCACACCATTGCCATGGAGCTCTCAGACATTCCTGGCGTATCAAAAGTAGATACGGATGTCCACTCCCGCCTTGTGACTGTGGCATTTCAAGAACCTGCCACTGAACGAGTGCTCAAGGATGCTCTGATAGCAATCAATTATCCCCCTGAAGAATAGATCCATGACAGACCAAAAGCACCTCACCCTCCCTATCCTGGGGATGACCTGTGCCAATTGCGTGGCCACAGTTGAAAGAAACCTCAATAAGGTTGATGGGGTGACAGCTGCGCATGTCAATCTTTCAACAGAGCGCGCTGCTGTCAGTTATGATCCCCAAAAAGCTTCCCTTAATGACTTCATCAACCGTGTTCAACGCGCTGGTTATGAGATTGCCATAGGAGAAGCTGCGCTTGGGATCAAGAACCTGGCAGATCCTGCTGATGCAGGACATTTAGAACAGTTATTGAATGAAATGGATGGTGTGATCGAAGCCAGTGTCAACCTGGTGAGTCAGAAGGCACTTGTGAAGTATGTTCCCACGGTGATCAGCCAAAATGAACTGCGAAGGACGATCCGGCATGCCGGATTTGAAACCATTGAAGCGGATCTGCAACTGGAAGATGCGGAAGAACAAGCGCGTCAACAGGAAATAGCGCAACAACGCCGTCTATTGATCATCGGATTGATCTTCACACTGCCATTGTTCCTCCTTTCGATGGGACGGGATATGGGTTTGCTTCCAGAATCGTTTGCGAATGCGCCCTGGTTGGATTATTTTTTCTGGGCATTGGCAACACCTGTCCAATTTTATGTGGGCTGGCAATATTATCTCAACGGCTTCAAATCCATCCGCAACGGCTCTGCCAACATGGATGTCCTGGTCGCCCTCGGATCCTCCGCAGCTTATTTATATTCCATACCCATCACCCTGGATTTGATCCCTGGTCATGTCTATTTTGAAACATCAGCCATGATCATTACCCTGGTCAGGCTGGGTAAATTCTTTGAAGCCAAAGCGAAGGGCGGAGCCAGCGATGCCATTAAGAAATTGATGAACCTGCGTCCTCGGAAGGCGTATGTCGTCCGGGATGGCATTGAAATTGAAGTTAGTGTCGACGCCGTTGAAGTTGGTGATCTGGTTCTTGTCCATCCCGGTGAGAAGATACCTGTCGACGGTGTGGTTGTTGATGGCTATTCAAGTGTTGATGAGTCAATGCTTACCGGTGAATCTCTCCCCGTGGAAAAAACGATTGGGCACGAGGTAATCGGCAGCACTATTAATAAACTGGGTCTTTTGAAATTCAAAGCGACCAAAATCGGCAAGGAGACTGCCTTAGCTCAAATCATTAAACTGGTGGAACAAGCTCAAGCGAGTAAAGCCCCCATTCAAAATTTAGCCGACAAAATCTCCGCGATTTTCGTTCCTATTGTGATTGCGATTGCCGCGATGACCTTCATTGTTTGGGCCTTCTTTATCCCATTGGGTCCCAACGCATCTGTCGATATATTTACCAGGGCATTGATCAACACGGTGGCAGTGCTTGTAATTGCCTGCCCCTGTGCCATGGGATTAGCCACCCCGACTGCCGTTATGGTTGGTACAGGGAAAGGTGCTGAATTAGGTATCCTGATCAAGGAAAGTGAAAGCCTGGAGAGAGCGGGTGACATCACTATCGTTGTTTTAGATAAGACAGGCACCTTAACCAAGGGCCAACCTGCCGTAACCCGCATCTTTACCTATGATCCGGATTATACGGAAGATGAGATCCTCAGGTTGGCGGCATCCGTTGAAAGGCGCAGTGAACACCCCCTGGGTGAGGCCATCACTGCTGAGACAAACGCGAGGAATCTTCCCCTGAGTGAACCACAGAATTTTTCAGCAATAGCCGGGCAGGGTGTTCGGGCTGAAGTGGATGGCGACCAGATCATGATTGGCAATCGGCTCCTGTTGGAGAGCGAACATATCGATATAAAAATGATCGAGAAGGACCTGGTAGAACTGGAGAACAACGCTAACTCTACTTTACTGGTTGCGATTAACCAAAAACTAAAAGCGGTCATCGGCGTCGCAGATACCACTAAAGATAGCTCGCGGCAGGCTGTTGAAGAACTGAAATCCATGGGGTTGGATGTGGCAATGATAACAGGCGATAATCAGCGTACGGCTGAAGCAATAGCGAAAACTGTGGGCATTGATACTGTACTCGCACAAGTCATGCCGGGTGATAAAGCAAACGCAATCAAAAATCTACAGGCTCAAGGGCACGTGGTAGCTATGGTTGGCGATGGCATCAATGATGCACCAGCTTTATCGCAAGCTGATATTGGCATGGCTATCGGCACAGGCACTGACATAGCGATGGCCTCTGCGCCGGTTGTGCTGATCAGCGGCGATCTGCAAGGGATTCCGAAAGCGATTTCCCTCTCTCGCCGCACCCTGCGCACTATCAAACAAAATCTTTTTTGGGCATTTTTCTATAATGTGCTCCTGATCCCGGCTGCAGCATTCGGTCTTTTGAACCCTATGCTGGCAGCAGCTGCCATGTCATTCAGCAGCGTGTTTGTCGTCACCAACAGTCTAAGACTGCGAAGAATTAAGTAATTCTTTCTGGTAATTAATTTGATAAGAGATTAGAAAACATAAGATATGAGAAAAAAGAAAAATTCGACTTTACTACCCATCATCCTTTTCGTTGGCGTACTGGCCCTCAGCATAAGTGGGTTAATTCTCGCGCAAAATCTCCGCAAAGCAGAGATCAAGAATCCAAAGCAGTATTCGAACCAGGATGACATTCCACGCGTATCCATTCAAGAAGCTTACGAAGCAATGCTAAATGGTGAAGCTGTTCTCGTCGATACCCGCAGCGAAGCAGCATTTGCCGTGCAGCATACTGCAGGGGCAATTAACCTCCCTGTTGATCAATTAGAATCCCTGTTGGGAGAATTGGACCCGGACATATGGTACCTTACTTACTGCACCTGACCAGCGGAAAACATCAGCGCCCGTGCGGCGTTCATTATGTTGCAAAATGGGATCAACAGGTCTAACCCGATCATTGGTGGTTTTGAAGCCTGGTTGGATGCGGAATACCCGACAGAACCCTGAACAATTTTCAGCTAATTAAAATGGACCTCCCAGAAATCTATTGGGAAGTCCTTGTTTTAATCTGAAAAGAAGATATGTTTAGGGCAAACTGATTGAAAAATAATCAATCTCGACCAGGATTGGTAGCACATCGAATGAGGAGACAGATAGACCTACCAAACCTTCTTTCAGATTATATTTCCGATCAGTGAATTCTTTTTCCAGAATGCCGTTGATATACAGCTCAAGTTGATTACCTCGACAAATTGCCGTATACCAGTTTTCATCGCGACCAGTTCTGATATTTACAGACCCACCATCTGCAAGGAACTTATACTCTCCATCCTGTTCAAAATAAGCAGAGAGTGTGTATTTACCACCGTTAGTGATATTGAATTCATACCATCCTTCTTCGTCACTGTAATTGCAAATCAAGCTGACACTATTTGTGTTCTTCCCCCGATTGTCTGCCAAAATGTCAATCCGAACCTCAGGATAAGAATATTCTTCATAAAGCACATAAACCCATTGGTACTCACCCGGCAGGTCAAACACCAGGTATCCATCCTCGGTATACAAGTCCCAATTATCATCACCCTCACTCATTAAGAACCATGACCAGCTGCTGAGATCACCATCGAATTCTTCGGTGAAATAGGCTTGCGGGACATCTTCTTCAGGCTCTTCAACCTCTTCTTCAGGTGGCGCTGTTGTATTTGTCGGCCTGGGGGCTGTAGTGAAGGTTGGGGCAGTGGTGTTGGTCGGAATGATTTCAGGCTCATCGGGAACATCAGGCAGATCGGCTTCAGGCTCTTCCTCCTGAACCTTCAATACAGAGGTTGCTGTCGGATCACCGACCGTATTGGGTCCACAAGCAATACTGACAAGAACAACGAAACCAATAACATAAAAAAATATTTTTAAATAACTGTGATGCATGTCAACTCCTTTACTGTGCAAAAAATTGGGACCATTAACCATGAATTTACCTCTAGTGTATCACAACTATGGTCGTTTGGAAATTTTTAAAACGATATCGATTTAAGAGAAAGGTGTGAAACTTTGTTTTGTAGAAA
>CAYTXE010000002.1:0-14130 GCA_964441045.1 uncultured Candidatus Brevefilum sp. | reverse complement strand
ATTTTTAAAACGATATCGATTTAAGAGAAAGGTGTGAAACTTTGTTTTGTAGAAACAATGATATATGACTTTAAGATGCTTTATGAACAATCAAGAAATTAATAATAATAATTTACGAGTGGGATTCATACCAAATCAGCCGTTGCCCCAGAAGGATGTGTTTGTTTCAATTCAGATAGTTCAAAACCACACATTCTTCTTACGAGTAAACATAGAGCATCTCCAACAGCCCCATTTGCCAATGAGCTTCCAAAAGGTAAAACGCCTTCACCTTCTCCTTTTTCTCCTGTACGAACGATAATTATTAGATCACTCATAGCAGCAAGGGGTGAATCAGTTTCCCAGGTGAGACTGGCTATTTTCGCACCACGTTCCTTCGCGATCTTAACAAATTGATTAATATCTGAACTTTTCCCAGCTTTGGAAATAACAATAAGGATATCTTTATTGGAGACAACTGCAGAGGGACCATGAAGCGCGTCTGCAGGATGAATAAAAAACGATCTAATACTGCATGTTGCCAACAGATGTGCTAAGCGACGACCTATTCCACCAGAAGTGCCAGAACCTGTTATTAAAACTTGCCCCTCACATTGACTTACCCAATATATCAAATTTACGAAGTTTTCATCTAATTGGTCAGCGACTTCAACAATAACTTCGCCTTCAGCGCGAATCTGATTACGAGCTTGTTCTAGTAATTCAGTGTTGTCGTTCATATTTGCTACTCCTTTATTCTGTAAAGGTTATATACAACCAGATGGAACATCAGAGATCATAATTTCTTACAAACTAAATTTCATGAGGGCATATATAGCAATTGCTTTCTCAAGAATATATCGTTTATCTCCTCACTCAAAATCGTTTTGTTGGTGAAATTCAGCCATTTTCTACAAGTTAAATACTAATTGATTATCTCATACATTTTTAGGAAATCTATCAACCTATTTTCACTACGAAATAAGATATTAACTCAATATTCATCAAAATGAGAGGAAATGATAAATTCTGATTTTCAACCCCTGAAGAATAAAATCTCTCAAGATTGTAAACTTAACTTTTCTTGAAGGTCAATCTCTTCCTGTCTTTTCTTCTGCGAACGTTTTAACATATCTGTCAGCGAAACGATCATAACTGAAAAAACTCCAAGTAAAATCGAAGCTGTATACGCTTCAACATAATGGCGTTCATCCAAAGCTCTAAAGATAAACAGCGTGGCAGTCTCCGTTCTTCCCTGTACCCCTCCACCAATCACCAAGACTGCCCCAAATTCACCTAATGCACGTGCCAGTGTGAGAGAAATGCCATACATTAAGGTGGTCTTCAGTTGTGGAAAGATGACATACCAAAAAATTACCCAAGGATTTGCCCCCATTGTTTGTGCAGCGAGCTCCTGCTGACGATCAAGGTTTTTTATGGCCGGGATCATCTCACGAACCATGAAAGGCAAGCTGACAAACAGGGTTGCTAAGATCATTCCAGGAACAGCGAAAGCAACTTTGATCCCAAGCCTCTCTAAGATGGGGAAAAGAAAACCGTTCCGACCAAAGAGCAGCAACAGCATATACCCTACAACCACAGGGGAAACAGAAAATGGCATATCAATCAAGCCATTTAATACAGCTCTTCCAAAGAAATCCTGCCGGACAATGATCCAGGCAACCACCGTTCCAAATATCGCTTGTATGGATACAACAATCAACGCAATTTTCAAAGATAGCCACAGCGCGGCCAGGAGCGAGGGTGAGGATAAACTTTGCAGCACTGGCATCAGTCCGCTTTCAAAAGTTCCCTTAATTAATGCACCAATTGGGGCAATGATCAGAAAACCCATATAAAGGATCACTAACGTGATCAAAGCCCATGCACCAACCCCCTTTTTCACGTTATTCATTGACCCTTCTCCAATCTTCTTTGTAAAATATTGGTTGCGATCAATACAAAGAAAGCGATCGCAATCAACAGAATAGATACAGCACTTGCTCCTAACCTATTTTGAGATTCGACCGCGCCCAAAGTGTATACAGCTGCGGTTTGGGTTTGCATGGGGATATTTCCTGCAACAATCACCACCGCGCCAAACTCGCCAACCGCGCGTGAAAAACTCAACAAGGATCCACTTAAGACTGGCAAGAGCAAGTTTGGAAAAACAATTTTCCAGAAGATTTTCCAGCTGCTTGCGCCAAGCGTCGCGGCTGCGCTTTCCTGGGTACGGTCCAACTCCTGCAAAACTGGTTGAATATTTCGCACTACAAAGGGGAAAGAGACAAATAACAGCGCGATCACGATCCCAGGCGGTGCGAAAATGATGTCAAAACCAATTTTTTCAGAAAGGAAACTTCCCAGGGCTTGCTGAGGTCCAAACAACATCACCAGCATCACGCCGGTGACCAGGGTGGGGATTGACAGGGGCAGGTCAACAATGGCATTCAATATACGCTTTCCGGGAAATTCAAAACGCACCAAAACATAAGCCGTCAACAATCCCATGACAGCATTGATGATTGTCATTAATGCCGATGTCCACAGGGTTAACAGGATCGCGTGTTTAGCAATAGGAAGTGAGATCTGATGAACAAGTTCTGATATCCCTTCACGGAAACCGTCCTGCAGGATGGTGAACAAGGGCACAACGATCATTATGCCAATATACAGTATGCCTGGCAAACGTAAAAGCCAATCAGACCATGGTGGCTTATGAGATCGCTGTAGAAGTTCGCTTTGCATCATTATTCCCCAATTTGCACCTGTAAGATCGCCTGGGTATACAAACCCTCTTCACTAAATATATTTTCCATGATCTCTTCCCAGCCGCCAAAGTACGCCACAGTGAAAAGATCATCGATCGGTGGGTACTGTGATTCTGATGCTGCAGCGACTTCTGGGTTGACAACCCTTAATCCATGATCTGCGTAGATTGCTTGTGCTTGAGAGGAAAAGACAAAATCGACAAATGCTTCTGCAACCTCACGGTTCCCATGCTTATCTACATTCACGTCAACCAGGGCAATTGGATTTTCAATAAGGATAGAGGATGTTGGAAGGACAAGCTCGTATTTCTGTCCAGATTGCCTGCCCACAATGACCTCATTTTCGTAGGTGATCGCCAGATCACCAATTCCCTTCTCGAAATTTAAGATGCTGTCACGTGCTCCTTTGTCCATCACACTTACATTACTCAAAACCTGCTGTAAAAATTCTCCAGCAGCGGTGGGATCATCTGCTGGGACACCATCCACATGACCGCGCAATGCTGCCCCATAGAGCGCAAGGATATTCCACATCGCCCCACCACTGGTTTTTGGATTGGGGGTCAGGACTTCCAATCCAGGATTCGCCAGGTCTTCCCAATCCTGAATATTCTCAGGATTGCCATCACGAACTGCAAATGAGACCACAGAGGTCGTAACAATACCTTTGTAATCCCCTTGCTTCCAATCATGGGTGATCAACCCTGCCTCCTGAATCCGATTTAAATCAGCTTCCAGGGAAAGGGCAACAACATCCGCTTCAAATCCATCAACAACAGCCCTGGATTGCGCACCAGATCCTAAGTAAGATTCTTCAAAAATCACCCTTTGACCGGTTTTTGAATACCAGAAATCCTGAAATAAGGGGATGATTTCTCCATATGCCTCTCGGGGAGTGGTATAGGCCCCCAGGATGAGCTTTGTCTCATTCCCAGATTCGGGTTCATCACCTCCTGAACAACTGACCAACAAAAAGGTAAGTAGGGTGACAAAAATTAGAATTCGCTTTTTTTTCATGGTGTCCTCCTAAGACGACTCTGTAATCGCTTATACTGCTGCGATTGAACAATTAAAAACGAACAATTTTCAACGGATGAGATGATGGTTCCAATCGCACCTCCCAGACCCGATTGCCCTTGTTGATCGGGCAATGGCGCGCCAAGCACAACCAAATCATACTCAGCCTGCTGCATTTCTTCCTGAACCGCAGATAATAATGCCCCAGACTTGATCTTCGCCTGGGAAGAAACACCAAACCGGGCTAAACTATTTTGACCACCGGCCAGGAACCGTTCTACCCGGTTTTTCGGTTGGTCATCTACTGCATCTTCTGGAATTACTGTCAACAAGGTGGCATCTGCACCCATATGCCGGAGTAATCGCCCGGCAAAATTGACTGTATCCTTACCAGGCTCACCACTTGCTAAGCAGATCAAGGCTTTAGACAGTCGTGCAGCTGGTTCCATTGCGAGTAACAAATGATGATTCCCTGCCTGAAGAACCTGCTCAGGTTGTTGAAAGCCGGCAGTTGGACGCCAGCCCATGATCACCATATCAACCAAATGCCTTTCTACTGCGCTGCTGACAGCAGCGGAAACTGGACCTGGTGAGGTTTGCACCTCTAACCCGGCCATACCGCTCCCCAATTGTTTTCTTGCTTCCTGTAAATTGCCCTCTAATTTCGGTGATTCCTCACCAATGCCCAGCATGACAACTCGTGCATGAGCCATGCGAGCCATATACCCCCCCATCGTAATTGCAGATTGACTTCGAAGGGAACCATCTGTGACCAGCAGAAAATTTAGACCGGGATGAGAGAGTACATGAAGCCTTCGAATCCCCACACACACTGCACTTCCGATAGACATGGGAAGATTGGTGCTCTGCTCTGCTGAACGATTGACCTCCATAATAAAATCGGGATTCCCATATGGTACGGAAGGGGCTATGGAACGTACACCCTCGATGGCCGGCAGCGCCACTCGAAGATGCTCATCAGGCCCATTAAATCCCTTTTCAACAATTTCCCCCTTTCCCAAAGGCAGGCAACCCAGATCGTCAAATCCACTTGCCAAAGCAATGTCTTCTGGACGGAATAAAATTTGTGCGCGTTCATCCAATCTTAGGTTTTGGGTTGTATCAGGCAGGGGAAAGGACCGTTTTCCAATAAACACTTCCTGTCCTTTGATTTGACCCAGCAATAAATTAGCAGAACCCAGAAACGACGCTACATATTCAGTCTTAGGATATTGGTAAAGCTCCTCTGGTGATCCCACTTCAATTAAACGTCCGAAATTCATCACACCTATGCGGTCTCCCAGGTCAAATGCTTCTTCCTGATCATGGGTGACTAATATTGCTGCAACTCCGGACCTCCGCTGAATTTTCTTAAGACTGCGCCTTAATTCAACCCTGATTTTGGCATCCAATGCACCTAAAGGTTCATCAAGCAAAAGAACTTCCGGCTCCGGTGCTAAGGCACGCGCCAGGGCAACTCTTTGCTGCTGACCGCCGGAAAGCTGGCTGGGCATCCGATCACCCAATCCAACCAGTCCCACCATTTCCAATAATTCATCTTTGCGCCTCTGTCGCTGCTCTTGAGGTATCTTGCGCACCTGAAGACCAAACTCAATATTTTGTGAAACCGTCATATGCTGGAATAAAGCATAGTTCTGAAAGACAAAGCCAACATTACGGTGCTGAGTTAGCAGGTTGGTGACATCACGATCATGCAGCAACACTTTACCTTTTTCAGGCTGGATTAGACCGGCGATAACATTAAGAACCGTAGTTTTTCCACTCCCACTGGCACCCAACAGTACAAAGAACTCTCCATCTTTGACTTCCAGGCTCAAGTTGTTCACAACTACCTGAAGACCATAATATTTACTGATATTTTCAAGGCGAATCGACATACTTCCCTCAATTAATGATCATCACCAACAAGATGTGTTTATTCTTCAAATTGTTCACAGCTAAATGCATTGTATCCACCGGATGTGACCAACATGGTGATAAAGTTGTGACAAAATTGTGACAAATTTTCGTTGTCCCCCAAATAAAAATATCTAGATCATATTACGAAACCGTATCCAACACCTGGTAAATTTTCTATCAGCATTGGATTTCCAGGGTCTTTCTCAATTTTAGCCCTCAGCCGTTTGATTAACTGCCTTAACATTTCAGTACTCCCACCCCCAGGTCCCCAAACATGGTCAATGAGATTTTCAGCCAGCAGTACTTGTCCTTCATTGAGCATTAAAGTCTCCAACAAACGTCCCTCCAAGCGTGTCAGCTTGACAGAAGCTTGCCCTTGATGAGAAAACTCTCTCAGATTCGGGTCATAGGTGATATCTTGAAATTTAAAGGGTTCTGCTGCCAGTGTCTTGCTCGAAGACGCGCGCCGCAGAATGGTCTCAATACGAGCCACAAGTTGGCGGGGGCTGAAAGGTTTGAGGACGTAATCATCGGCGCCAATGTTCAACCCCCGGATGATGTCTTCTTCCCCATCACGAACTGTCAAAAGGATAATGGGAATATCAGACTCCTTGCGTATCTCACGACAAAGGTCAAAGCCATCATTCAATCCAGGCTCTCCGGGCATATTAACATCCAAAATCGCGATATCCACTGGGACCTGACGGAACATCATCATTGCACTGGGAGCATCATATGCCTGATGAGTTTCAAATCCAGCCCGGCGAAGCGTGAAAGCTAATAAATCAGCTAAGGTGCGATCATCATCAACGATCAGCGCTTTCATAAGCCCCTTCCTTTGACCAGGGGTAAGGTGAACCAGAAAATTGCGCTGCCTATTTCACTTTCTTTGAACCCAACCTTACCTCCCTGGGCTTCAACAACCGCTTTGACAACAGAAAGTCCAAGACCCAAACCAATTTCAGAGAAGTCCTTTTCAGATATTGGCGCAACAAAACGATTAAACAACTGAGCCTGTCGATCAGAAGACACACCCTGTCCTTCATCCTGTACCTCAATAAGCACTTCATTCTCCAAAATAAGGGTCGTAACGGTGATAATTCCACCATCAGGTGAATGCTTGATTGCATTGGAAAGTAAGTTTATTAAAACCTGAACTGTGCGACGTTTATCAGCCTTTACCAGAAAGGATTGTTTTTCTTTAGGCTGATTGATCATCAACCCATGTTTCTTCGCAAGGGGTTGAATCGTGTTGATACCCGCCACGATGATGGTGCTGAGCTCAACCTCCTGAGGATTAACCTTGAAACGTCCAGCCTCAATGCTGGCAGCTTGTATGAGATTATCAATCAATGATTGCAGGTCAATGATGCCGATATTCAAGGCATGCAGCAGCTGTCCAATTTCTTCATTCGATAAGTTGGGCAGTTCATCCAGCAGTAGTTCAACAGATGCAGATAAAGCTGTCAGGGGTGTTCGGAATTCATGCGTGATGTTCGCCATAAACTCACCAATAAGCTTGTGGATGCGCTCCTCATCTGTCACATCACGGATAACAAGTGCGCGCGTAGCATTGCCTGCTTCAGGTGGAACAAATGACGAGGCAGACACATTCAACAGCGATTCTTTGCCGTTCATTGACACCAAGATCCGGCGCCCCTGGTTTTGTCCTGGAATTTGTTGGCTGAACAAGTCCTCTCCAGTTGGTGTGATGAAGTAATCATCAATCGATCGTCCCATGATCGTGGCTGCATCAAGGTCGAGAATGCGTTCAATCCCCTCACTCGCAAATGTGATAAAAGATCGCTCATCAATTGTAACAATCCCCTCCACAATTGCATTGAGCAGGTTTTCAATCCATATTTTATCCTTATTCAGCTCATCAAGGGAATGCTTCAACCCCACACGGGCATCCTCGAGCGCATTGGTCAGCTGGTCGATCTCCCATGTCGATGAAGACGTGGTTAAGGGAGTATTCAGGTCCCCTTCTCTCAATAATACGGCTGATTTCGCCAGGTAATTCAACGGTCTGCTGATCCGGCGTGAGAGGACTACAGCAACCAGAGCGCTCACCAGGCTAACGCACATAAGTGTGATCAGGATGAGATTTCTCAATTGACGATTTAGGGCAACTGTTGAGTCAATGTTGAATAATCCGATCAAGTCAAACCCCGGCTGGTCTGGGAGAGATATTTCAGCAACCATAAACGAACCCAACGCCCTGTTATCAGCAGCAATCGGTATGGTTTGATACTTCTCCAGAGAAGAAAGGTATTCAGGAGAAATCTCTTTTTGCTTTTCTGATATGCTTGAAGCAAATATCTTCTCATCAGAAAAAAGTACATAGTCTAATCCAGTTTGCAGGTTGAATTCATCGAGAATTGATTCAGCACGTACACCGACCACGACCCTGGCTGAATCAAATTCTTCGCTGGTAAGAACATCTGTTGAGATCAGCCATACATCATCATCAACTACTTTTAAAGAATTGAATTGGTCCACCTCACACAAGAGTTTTCCAGAATCATCTCCTGCTGATGCCAGTGTCCCACTCGGAATACAAATTGAGATGGCATCCATTCCTGAATTTCCACGGAAGGATTCCAAATAAGCTTCCAATCCCTCCAGATCCTGTGATTCCGATAAAAACGACTGCAGCGTTGGACGTTCAACCAGCAAGGTTGCCAGGTTCTTAATCTGGCTGTTCTTATAGCTGAACAAAGCCAAAGTTGTTTGGTTGGATTGATCAATTGCTGTGTGTAATTGTGTGTCCATCCCTCGCTTTATCAACAATGCTGCGGGGACCCCCAACCCTATGACCGTTCCCAGAGTAAAGAGCATAAAAATGAGGATCAATTGCTTGAAGAATCGTTTATGGGATAAAAATCGCAGCATACTGACTTCTTAGATCAAAAAGATAGTACCTTCACAGGCGGATACTGTAACCTCTACAAACCTTGAATTTATCAATCAAATAATTCCGTGGGGGGCACAGTTTTTCATACTCCATACTATAGCATTGAAGAATGGTCTTGACAATCCTTCACACATTAGAACCTGTGTCAGTTTCACCAATCGTTGCCATTGTTCAGTTAAATCAAATTATTAATCCGCGTCATCATCTGCCCAGTATGGGTTTTTACGTGGAAAACTGCTATGCCTCAGGCTGGGATCGCTTTCTTTGCCAATCTATCCACCCGATCATTCATCACATTCCCGGAATGCCCTCGCACCCAGTGCCAATGAATGTCGTGGCGAGAGATTTCTTCATCCAGCTTCATCCACAAGTCAACATTAGCCAGTTTTCCCCCTTTTCGACGCCAATTTCGCCGTTTCCAATTGGGCATCCATTCCGTAACCCCCTTTTTCAGATAATTCGAATCAGTGAAAAGCGTCACATTACAGGATTCAGTCAATGTACGCAATGCCTCGAGTGCAGCGCGCAATTCCATGCGATTATTGGTTGTGTTCTTTTCACCACCTGAAATGGCACGTTCTTGTTTCCCATAGCGCAATATCGCCCCCCATCCACCTGGACCGGGGTTATCCAGACAGGAGCCATCTGTATAAATCGTCACGTTGAGTTTTGTCGAATTCAAGGCGTCTCCCCTTCCAGTTCGTTGATCAAACGATCTACTTCCTTGAGAATGTCAGGTATCTGGCTTGCATCCCCATGCAATATGCGATCGAACGCATCTTGCAGCACCCATTGCGAAATTCCCCATTCCTCTGAAATTGGGAGAACTTCCATTACATCCATCATTTCAACGGTTTGAGCCCACTGGGGGTAATCCTGTCCGAAATCATCAAGAAACGCCAAAGCCGACGATCGAACCGGGATCGTAAATGATTGCCGAACAAGCTGCGCCTGCACCTCCGGCTCCAAAAGGTACCGGGCAAATAACCATGCAGCCATTTGGTTTTCAGGGGTGTCTGCGCTGACCATCAACCCGGGGCTATCAACCAGCACCACCTTCCCATCCGGTCCGGGGAATCCTGTCGCCTTCCAATCATCGCCATTCTCAGCTGCTGCCATCCATCCCATCTGCTTCGGAATTTGATTAAGTGTGCCAGCATACATTAGTGCATAACGATTGGCAAAATAAAAATAAGGTTCAGACTGCCTTCCGATCCATATACAACCCTCATCGTACGCACCCTTCAGGTAACCAAAAGCTTTCCTGCTGGCCTCTTCATTGAAATTGAGTGGATCATTAATTGGCAGCTGACCTCCAAAGGCACGATACCAGCTTGCCAGGACTTCAGGATCCTGATTGATCAGCCAACCGCCTGTGCCGTCATTTTCCATATTGCTATCCGCCAGATTGGCAAAGGTTGCATCACAAGACTGCTGCTTGAAGGCGCTTTCATCTTCTGGTAGGGATGAAAATTCAAGTTCCTCCGCCCAAGTCTGGTTATAAAAAAGAACAGCAGCCTGGGGAGCAATCGGCAGAGCAGTCAAATTTCCCTCCGAAGTAAATTGCTTCAGGAAAGCTGACGGGATATCCGCCTGGGCATCCAGATCAATTCCCCAATCAGGGTTGTTTATGTAGTCTGTTAATGAGACCGAATGATACTCATCAGCGAGGGCAGAAAGTGCATAGGGATGCACAGCGATCAATCCCGGCAGGTCCCCGCTCTCAAGATCCATCTGCAGTGTTTCAACCAAGAGTGTCTCACTCCCCTGAGATTGAGCATCAACCCATATCCCCCAGGGGTTAGTCAGGGAAAATTGGGTGGCAATCTCTTCCAGGGTAGCAGCGATCCCACCTGACCAGGGATGCAAAAATCGGATGGAAATATCTGCAAGGTCCTTCGGGTCAACCATCAAAGCAGTTGATGTTGGTTGTGTTGAGATCACTTCCACAGTCGGCGATGTATCCTCTGTGGGTGTGGTTTCTGGCTTTGGTGTGAGCGTGACTTTTGCAGATTCAGGGGGTGTTGGTGATGCTGTAGGTGTTGCTGCATTACAGGCAGACAGGAATATGATTGTCATGATCAACACTGCCGCTGAAACCAGACGAAGGGTCATTTTCAGAAAAAATATTGGTTTTTTCATTGGACAATAACCAAAGGAACCGGTGAAAAAAGGAAAACAAAGACGATCAATGCAAGGATCCCAAGGATCTTGCGCTTAAGGTCAATAGGCGTGATCTGGTCCATAGGTTCCGCATATCGCCGTCCAATGAAAAAAATCAAAAATGCCCATAGCCACCAACCTGACCAGAAAAATCCCATGATCACTAAAGCAACCAGCACAATAGGGAATATTCGCTTTGCTTTTTCCTTGCCAAGAAGTGTGTAAAGAATGTGCCCGCCATCCAGCTGGCCAGCCGGGATCAGGTTAATGGCCGTCACAAACAATCCCGCCCAACCCGCCCAGGCAACCGGATGGATCTGTACATCAATCCCACCCAGAGGAGCGGGGGAACCTGTGAAGAAGTAGCGCAGCCAGTAAAGCACTGGCGATAAATCACCATAAGAAGCGGGCTGCGGAAGCAGTTTTCCAAAGGTGATGTATTTCGCCATTAGGTAAAAGATAGAATTGCCCTCCAGGAAATGAACATACCCCTCAGGCAGGTCCAATTCGACCGGACCAACTGTGGAGAGGCTGAGTCCAATGAACAGCACCGGGACAGCCACCAGTAAACCAATTAAAGGGCCTGCAATCCCAATATCCATCAGGTGCTTTTTGTTCTTCGGGATTTTTTTCATACTGATAAAAGCGCCCATCGTGCCAAATACACTCAGGGGAAACGGAATGAAATAGGGCAGTGTGACCTTCTCGCCTCGCGCTCTTCCAACGAAGTAGTGGCCTAATTCATGTGCTAACAAAATACCCAGCAGGCTTACAGTAAACGGCCACCCCCCTAAAAAGTAACGCAAAAAATCCATCAAAGGCAGTTGAAAGGGATTGGTCACGTCTGTGGCAGAAAACTGTGCCCCTGTGAACATCACGCTCAGTATTGTCAAAATGAATAAAAGGATATTCACCCATAAAGGTCCCAGTTTTGGCTCAGGGCGCTGGTTGACAATCAATATCCTCTGATTGTGTTCATTTTCCCGGAATAGTGGCGTCAGCCCATAAGGCTTTATTGCTTCAGCCAGCTGGTCATACGCCAGCTCGCTATCAGAATGTTTGAGCTTTCCATCATATCGCAGACGGTAGCCTTGTTTGGTTCCCCCCAACATCATGCTCTCTATTTCAAAGAGCTCTTTCACGATCTCAGTAATCGCAGCTGTGTCAACCTCTGGCATACCATTTGTCGTTTTATTCATTCGCTTCCAATCAACTATCTGCTTAAAATAATCTGGCTGTAAACCTGGTTAATTAAACCATATAATGTCAAACCCTGCCAATTTTATACTTATCCCTTTCCGATTGCACAACTGGCAGCTGTATACTTCAATTGACACAACCAACCTGCATCAGTAAAATGTCTCTACGATAGAACCATCATCCAGCAAAACAGCTATCCTTTTCGGAGGCACACACCATGCGAACATGGAGCCGGGCATCTGTAACAACACTCATCATCATACTTATCCTCACGGGATGCACTGGCAAGATGCCAGAGGTGCCGGCATCAACTGCAATCTTCAACAACACCGACAGCGCATCAGCACCAACACAGACAGGTATCGATGAGACCCCTGAGCATCAAGAAGAGGATACCATCGCTGTACCTACCTCCACAAGCAGTTCAGAAACCCAGGATTCCACAGGTGAAGCTCAGCCCACACCCGCCCCAACCCTGTCCGATTGGCGCGAAGCACCCATCTCCCCTGAGGAGGTCAGCCAGCGTGTCATTGAAATCTACCAGGATGGACAGGGGCAAGGGCGTGATCCCCACAACTTTTCGGTGATTGGGGACTGCCAGGCCATCCCCTTTGTCTTCATGGGTCCTTATGGACGTGGTGACCTGGAACCGGATGCGGCTGAAAGTCAATTATGGAATGTGATCAATTATTTTGAAGGCTCATTCAAACGCTGGTCCGTCACTGCCCGGGGGGGATTTACAGCAGCGTCCCTCCTTAATCCCCTCCAGGCTGACCCCGACTCATGTAAGCCCGGTGAAACCCCGCTGACCTGCGAATTTCGCCTGAATAACCCCTCTTTTGTGTTTGTGACCCTGGAAACCTGGCTGGAGCCTGAAACAGTAGACCGCTATGAGGGGTATTTGCGTCAGATCCTCGATTACGTGATCGAACGCGGCACCGTACCGATTTTGCTGACCAAGGCAGACGCCTCTGAACTGCGCGGTAAGGAACATGTGATCAACCCGGCTATTGTCAACCTGGCCTATGAATATCAACTTCCCGTGGTGAATTTTTGGCGCTCCGCTCAATATCTGGATAACTTCGGCATTGACCCGGGGCGGGAGGGATTCCACCTGAGCGATGCCGGCTATAAGCTCAAGAACACCCTGGCGCTGCGCGCCCTCTACCAGGTCTGGTCAGCCGTGGAGGGTATTGAGACGGCCGAGGCTGCCCCCCCAACACCCACGGGGACACCTGAACCCACGCCCATGCCTGAGATCGCAGTGGCAACCGTCGATTGTGACTCGGGATGCGTCTTTTTCGGGACCGCGCAATCCAGTGAAGGCACCATCCAGGGCGGCGGCGTGTATGCCTATGACCCGGACACAAAACAACTGACGCAGATCCTCGAGACCGGCTTTGACCTCCAGGATGTCAGCGACGATGGGATGCGGCTTTTGGCTAACCAGTCTAACCGGCTGTATAACATCAGCCTGGCGGACGGCGTGAGCGAGCTGGTCACGGATAGCTTTTACGATTTAGGGAAACAGGGGGCATACTGGAACAGCGACGAATCGGAAGTCATTTACCTGGATCAGGACTCCCCGCTGAAGACCGCAAACGGCCAGGGCTTCAACCTGCTCCCTTCTGGGGAGGATGGCGTACTTATTTTCGAAAGCGGTAGATGTGATTCCAAGGACTACTGCCAGGCTGACGGCGTCTTTCAGCGTGAGGATGGGGGGGAGATCACAAAACTGGAAACCATTGCCAGCCCGGTCTATTCGCCGGATGGGAGCTGGGTCGCCTACCTCAACCCGGAAGCAGCCACCGAAGAAAATTTCTACCACACCCGCTACCTGGTTCTGGAGGATACGGCACTGGGAGAGAGCAGCCGGCGTGTGCTCTATTTCCCCGAAGTCTCCGGCTTCATGGTCTATGCCGATGTTCAAAATTATGTCTTTTCCCCCGGGGGTGAGCGGGTCTTCATCCTTCACGACGTGTACAGCGAATATTACGAATATTCCCTCAGTCTGCGAATGTACCTGTGGGATCTGGACACCGGCATCCGCTACGATATGGGAGAGCTGGAGGGGATCAGCGGCTCGCTGACGCCGCGGGTCGTCTGGGCACCGGGCGGCGAAAGCGTGCTGTTCTTCCTGACGGATCTATCGGAATCAGGCGA
>CAYTXE010000001.1:0-80822 GCA_964441045.1 uncultured Candidatus Brevefilum sp. | reverse complement strand
TTGAGGGAGTTCTCTCTTTTTGTCTACTTAAATATGGGAATATGATACAGTATCGGTTGCCTTTACTGACAATACACTTTCAATGTCCAAGGTATCTAATTATTTTTTGATTTCCCAAATAATTGGGAAACGAATATTCCTCCCAACATAAGCCCACTCCCTATAAGATCTCTTATGGATAAGACCTCCTGCAATACAATCCAACCACCCAGCCCGGCAAAGACGCTTTCCAGGCTGAGGATGATTACAGCGTGGGTTGGGTCAGCTGTGCGCTGGGCAACCACCTGAAGCGTGTACGCCACACCGACCGAAAGGAATGCACCATATAGGATTGGCCAAATACCATCCACGATGCCGGCAAAGCTGATATTTTCAAATAACAGGGCTGCAAGACCACTCAGAATGCCGCAGACCGCAGCTTGCATAACTGCTAACCGCAGTACCCCAACCTGTGCTGCGTAGCGGGTGATCAGGTGAACGTGCATCGCCCACAGGAAAGCCCCTCCCAAAACGACCAAATCATAGGATGAAATCGTGAAATCAGCCTGCACTGAGAGTAAGTACAGCCCTGGAACAGCTAAGACTGCCCCAATCCAATGGGCAGGATGGGTGCGCTTCCCCCAAGCTAATCCCAGAAGCGGTACCAGGATCACATATAAACCAGTGATAAAGCCAGCCTTGCCAGCGCTGGTTCCTACCAGGCCAATCTGCTGCAGGGATGCGCCGGCAAATAAAGAAAGACCCGTTAACAAACCAGGCCAGATCAGCTTATGAAATGCCCCTTTTGGAAGACTTCCTTCACGCCGCCGCTGCCAGCCGAGAAGGGGTAATAATGCAAGTGCACCCATACTGAAGCGCAGTGCATTAAACGTAAACGGCCCCATATGAGCCATGCCCATGCGTTGTGCGACAAAGGCAAAGCCCCATATGGCGGCCGTGATAAGTAAGAGAAGGTCTGCTTTCACACCAGGTGAGATTCCCTTTCCGGGTTATTCCCACCGGATGTGCCAGATAACTTTACCGGACACATTTTCAATCGGTACAGGACCAAAATTTCGACTGTCGGTGCTTTCCACCTGCGTGCCACGCACATCGAAAGCATTTCCATCAGCCAGCACCCGGATAACGCGCTTGATCAGCTTGCCGTAACCAGGCTGCTGAAAAATGATCACATCCCCTGCTCTAATCTTGCCGAAAGGAAAAGGAACCCCAGCAGCCAGAACGAACTCACCCTCACGGAAATCTGGATGAAGGCTGTGTCCCTGGATTTTGAGCAGACGTATCATTTATCTACAGAACAGGAAGGACAACGTCTTCTTTGACGGAATAAGGAGATTTAACGCGTTTCGTCTCAATATTCTTGATCTGCCAGAATATCTCAGCAAATTCATTAACCGCCTCAAGCAGCGCAATCGCCGTCTCACGGTCAACAGTCTGCCGGCACTTGGAACCAATCTTCATGATCTTATGCACTAAACCGTGCAGCTGAGGATACGCTTCAGCATGGGTATCCTTCATGAAATCGCCCCAAATCACACGCACCTCGTGTTTGGTAAGCTCAGCATGCTCTTCCTTAACGGCGACATAGCGCGCCATGCTGTTCAAGAGCTCAGGGGTTAGCGCATCACCATGTTCTTTGAGATAGTTTTCGATCAAATCCACCATCCGGATTACGGTCAGGGCGCCGATTTGGGCTTGGTGCGGATCGTAGATACCGCAGGGGATATCGCAGTGCGCTTGAACCGTATCAAGATGATAGCGCTGGTCTAGTTTTTGAGCCAATTTGTGAAACATTTTTATCTCCTTTGTAATGTGAATAATTCGATCTTATTGAAGTGGTTTATTATAATTTAAAGGGCACTGTTTTGAAAATTGATGGTAAAAAACCTTTTGCCCTCAGGGCTCAACACCCAGATTACGCAGTTCCTGCTCTGCCACCCACCAGCCCGGGTGCCACTCCAGAGCAGTACGGAAATCCTCAATAGCCCCTTCAATATCCCCCAGGGCGGACTTTGCCCGTCCGCGCCACACCCAGGATTCCTCGATTGAAGGTTGAACAGAAGAATAACTTAACGTGATATTTGCTAAATCAATCACATCCTGGTAGCGACCTGTGTAGTAATAGGCAAAATAAGGACCTGTTTGGTACCAGGTAATCCGCCAGGGTTTGGAAACAAGGTCTGCATAAAGTTCATAGGCCTGATCATATGCCTGAGCTGAACCATAATAATCCCCTAAATTCATCAAATTGGTCCCATAATTGAACCAGGCAAAGAATAGTTCCAATCCATTCAGTACGCTGGTTTCCTCTACCGCCTTTTGAGCAGCTTGTTGATAGTTGTAAGTTTCGTCGGCATGAGGGCCGAGAATCTCAAGGACTTCTTCTTCTCTATCTGGCGGGTAGACAATAATGTAAACATAATTAAATGCCCGCCAATGCCGTTCAATAAACTCATAATCATTGGGATAATCCTCCATCACATAGGAATCCTGGATCAGGAATTTTCCCTTGCTATCATCATATGCCGTAATCACAGCGTAATGGCCCATCCAATACTCATTTGGAACTTCTTCCTTAAAACCTCTTTCAATTAAAACAGGGAATCCTGCAGCGATAAATCGCTTGATCAGTTCAATATCACCACCTGAGCGCATGAGGGCACTAAATCTTGTCTCCTGATTGACATAATCAACCATTTCATAAGGCATGACATTGCGGTCTTCCTGTATCGGTTTGAGATAGGCTGCAGTGACAAACTGATCGCCTTCCCAACCCCAATAAGAAAGGGCCATTGAGAGGTTAGCTGGACCGCAGTTGTTGAACTTTTGATATTCATGCACTACACCTGTTAACCGCACACTATCCGGGATGGGAGTAGGGGACGGCGTTGGAGTTGCCGTTTGCGTGCTTGTGGGGTTGACGTAGTTGGTGGGAGTTTGTGTTGGTGGGAGGGTAACCGTCGCAGTGAGAATCATTGCTGTTTCTGTTTGGTTTACAATTTTTACCATCTCAGCTTGCTGCTCTGGCGAGAAGGACACTTCTTCTGGTGGATTAAAAAAGTAGAAGATTTTTGCACGCAAGTTGATCAACCGCCAGGATAGGCGATCATGCACCGGGGGAATGAAGTACACAGCCACTGCTATAACAGCCAATCCGATCAAGATCAAAAGGACCTTCAAGAACTTTATTTTCTTTAGGGGAAATTCCCGGTTGTTTCTCGGCATAGTCGGATTATAACCTTTATGAGTGTTTATGCAAATAAAGGGAAAAAACTAGTTTTTTGAATACAGATATCTTCTTAATCCTAAAAAATTGAGAAGTGATGCTAGCCTTGATCCCGCCAGGTGATAATTATAAAAGATGCTGATAAATCGCTTATCTAAAATGCCTGATCAACTACCTTTAAATTCCCGAATCCAGCCAATAGACCAAAAAACCATAATTATCGCTAAGACTATCCATATCAAGATAATTATGGCACCTGCTATCCAACGCTTTGGTTTTTCACCTTCTAATTCCTGTAAGGCTTGCTGCTTTGCTGCATTCAACGCTTCCTCCGGTATCATCTTCAATGCCAGCGTGATGCCCAAAGGCACTAAGATCAGGTCATCAAGGTAACCTAAAACCGGAATAAAATCCGGGATGAGATCGATCGGGCTAAAGGCATATCCAACCACCAAGCCAGCAAATATTTTCGCATACCTTGGTGTTGCCGGATGCCGATATGCCAGGTACAGTGTGTAGGTCTCCCCTTTAAGTTGATTGGCTTTAGTTTTGAGTTTTTCCAACCAGACTGACATCTTTTTCCTCCTGAGTATCACGGCATCGGGTTGTTATACGCCCAATCATCCCCCAGGATCAAGACAATATCCGCTTCAGCATCTGGTGCGTAGCGATAATCAATATGCCCGGTTGTCATCCCAAAGGTCTCAACCAGCCATCGCAGTGCGTAGGGTGTGGTGCCCTGCAGATCAACAGTTGAAACGGGCGTGGACTGCGTGCTCCCTGTCTCCGTCACATTGAAGCCATTATCGCGCAGCCAGGCTGCAGTTATTTCCGCCAGGTCTGGCTGATAGCTGGCATTCAACAGCTTGACACGGGCATTTTCTTCCTGAACCATTGTCAGCAAGTCTTCCTCTTCTGTTGGTGCCAGTACGCCCTCGCTTTCAAATACCTCATCTCGAAGAAGGCGGATCTTATCTGGAATCGGTCTGAGGATTTCCAGCCCATCAGGAGATTTTCCAAAGTTAACATGCTCGGGGCCTATTACAATCATCTCGATGTTCCCGCGCGGGATTTCTCTGGCTTTCCATGCCAGCTGGATCACCTGGTTCAGGCTCATATTCGTGCGAATTCCCGAGGAAAGGTCCTCGTATATAGCTGGCGCATTTAATACAAGCATAGGGAGCATGTCAAATTCCAAGATGCGCTCACGGATCAGGAGGATCACCTCCATCTGCCGGCTGGAACGGTCAAAATCATCCCCCTCCGATTTCCGATCGCGAGCATAAGCCAGGACATATTCCCCATCCAAAGCATAAGTGCCCGGTTCGAGAGTCACAGTATTCCATTTACCGCGCCGGTCTATGGTGTAAGGTTCATCAAAAGTCATTCTAAGGCCATGAATATGGTCTATAAAGTCCACAAAAGCCTGAAAATCGATTTGGACATAGAAGTGTACGGGAACACCAAGAAATTCCTCCACCGTTTGGGAAGCCAATTCGGGGCCGCCCCCGGGGATATTATAAAGTTCCCCAAAGCGAAAAGCTGTATTGATCTTGTAATAGCCAAAACCCGGCACAGCCACCCACATATCACGCGGGATTGCAATGGCCGCAGCCGTGTTGTTCAGGGGGTCCATGGTCAGCAAGATCATTGTGTCAGAGCGCGGCGCTGCGTCTGCGTTCTCCTCATCACGCAGGTCCAATCCCATCACCAAGATATTGACCCGGCTGGTTCCATCCCAGGGGTCTGGGTCAGGCAGGTTTGCCTCCGGGGCAGACAGCGTTTCAACAGGGTCATCCTCTCCTTCCACATCGTCATCATCTTGATCCCCCTCATCCCCTTCAGATTCGGCGATCACCGGATCCCCAGGCAGCGAAAAAGTCTCTGTCGTGGCGACAAGACGGCGGACAAACTTGTTAGCGTAGAAGGCACCCACAATGGACAGGATGACCAAAAGGAGCAGAATTATCCGCCAAAACCAATCCCAAGAAATTTTTTCTTTTATGTTCTGAAAGAATGACATCGTATTTTTCCAAATTGATGAAAATATCGTTTATTTATTCTAACATCGCTGAAAGCAACTGGAAAGATGCCCCTGGATATCAAAATTTGACACATAGAAATGTAATACTCCAAACGATCACCTTGTGTACCGCTTGACATAAGTATTCTATTAGATTAATATCTAATACATTAGGTAATTATCTAACATATATCAGGAATAAATGCTCCATTCCATTTTATCGTAAATTTTCCTGGCACCCTAATAAACCTGCGTTGATGACACTAATCCTTCAGGTAAAGACCGAATGAGGTGAAAGCATGAACAAACAACCGAACATCCTTTGGGAAAACGGCAGCGCCTATGATCTCTTTGTCAGCTTGAGAGTCATCCACAATCCGGACGAATTCGGTTTGCGTCCCTCCTGGGCTGCTGGTGTCCGCTCACGTCTCCCAACTCAGTTACGCGATGTCCTTGAAGCATCGCAGAAATTCCTGAAGGTGCCGCTTGCTTTTATCCACAACCTGTCGGAGTCCAAAGATGTCACCGCTGTTCTGGCAACGCTTGAAGCACTTCCCCCGGAAGACCGCCTCCCGGCTATATGCTTCGGGGTAAAAAAAGATCCCAAAACCCAGCATGATTCAGAATTTCTGTCATCCCTGATAGGTAAACAACGTCTGACAGCCAGTATAGCGGAACAAATCAGGCAAACCTACACAAATCCTCAACAGGTGACGAAAGAAAAGGTACGCGCCGCCTTTGATGCCTGGTCGAATAGAGCAAGCTTTGGCGACAAGTTTGTTCAAGCTTTGAAATCCTATACTAAAAACTTTTTCCGTGAAGAAGAAACACGGATTATCCCGGCTCAATCCAAGGCACTAAAAGAAGCTCAGATGCTCGCTGAAGGGACAGATGTATTAACCCTCCTTGAAAAACTATCTGCTGGTGTACGGATGGATTGGATCATGGGGATTTCCAATTTGGTCCTGGCTCCTAGTTTTTGGGGTGCCCCGTTTGTATTCTTTGACAAGCTGGATGAGGAGACTGGCATCATCCTGTTTGGATCACGCCCAAAGGGTATGACATTGGTCCCGGGTGACCTGGTCCCTGAAGACCTGTTGAACGCACTGAAGGCCCTGGCGGACCCTACCCGGCTGCGCATCTTGCGCTACCTCCTGGAAGGGCCACGCTCGCCCAGCGAACTCGCAAAAATCCTGCGCCTGCGCCCACCTACTGTGGTCCATCATCTTTACAACCTGCGGCTGGCAGGTTTGGTTTTGGTGACTGTCTCTCCCCGGGCAGAGCGCCGTTATGCCCTCCGTATGGATGGCGTAAATACAACGATGAATCAGTTAAATTCCTTCCTATCAGGAGATTAATGCTGGTGTCTAAGGACAATGAAGCAAACAACACCAGCGATGGTGTCATCAGAACTTATATTCAAAGAGTCAGGGCCTTCAGCCCAAATGCGCGCAAATACTTGATCAGCATCATGATCTTTGGTGCAGGGTTCGGTGTTCACCGCATCTTGTTCAATTTTTTCCTCCGCAGTCTGGGATACGATGAAACATTTATGGGGTTGCTGTCCACCGTCAGCAGCATGACGGTGCTGATCGCCGCCCTGCCAATGGGTTATCTGGCAGACCACCTTGGTCGAAAAAAATCCCTGGTCATTTCAGGCTTGGTGATCGGCTCAGCCATGCTTTTAATGGTCAATTTTCCTTCTGTGAGTATGCTCATTACCATGAACATCTTGATGGGAGTAGGGTCTTGCTTGGGAAGTGTTGTCAGTGGGCCTTTCCTGATGGAAAACAGCACCGAAGTTGAGCGAACCTACCTCTTCAGCATCAGTTCTGGTTTGCGCATGGCTGCTTTTTCCGTCGGAGACTGGATCGGCGGTTATTTACCCACATGGTTCGGCGGCCTATTGAATGTCGGAACGGTCAGCTCAACCGCTTATACCTGGGCGATCAGCGTGGCTGGTGTGCTTGTAATTCTTGCAGTGATCCCAAGAGTGTTTATTAAACGCAATTTGCTCCCCATCAATGAGCGCGCCATCTTTGCGCCCTTGTCCTTTGCACGCAAGAACCCGGGGATGCTCACTAAATTGCTTCTGCCAATGTTCGTCACTTCGATCGGCGCTGGATTGATCATGCCCTTTATGAACATTTTCTTCAGCAAAGTCCATCACCAACCCGACCCGGTCATCGGCGTTATGTTTGCCTGGGGTTCCCTGGCCATGGGTGTGGGCTTGCTCCTGGCCCCGGCTTTTGCAGATCGGTTCGGTAAGCTCAAGATCATTTTCCTGACCCAGGCACTCTCAATTCCTTTCTTGATCTTGTTGGGATTCTCACCCATCTTTGGGCTCAGCGCGCTGGCATATTACGTTCGGTTGACGTTGATGAATATGAGCTCACCGATTTACCAGACCTTTGTCATGGAACAGGTGGATTCTGAGTCGCGGGCCATGGTTGCCAGCCTGAACAGCATGGTGCACAGCTTTGGACGTGCCTTCAGCCCGATTGTCAGCGGGTGGTCTCAAGTACAGTATGGTTTTGGGCCATCCTTCATCGGCACGATCTCATTGTATATCCTTGCCATCGGGATGTATTATTTCTTCTTCCTGCGGGGAAAGAAACATAAAGCATGATCAATCGTCATTGATCTTTAGATTTTGTAATATGCGGTCAAAATTGGTGGGCTGAAAAACACCACCCACCGCCTCTCACAACCGCAGCAGCGCTAACGCCATGATTGCTTGCCAGGGCAGCACCTTAAAAGCACCCCGTGCCACAGCGGCTTCAACCTCAACCCGTGAAAGCTTCAGCAGCACCTGTTCTTCAAGGTCATCAGCATTAATCTCAGCAGCAAGGTAAGCCTCTCTCGCCATGAAGAAATACGCCACGCCATTTCCACGATTGCCATCAACTGCAAACTGCCCCAGGTTTTCCCAAACACGCGCTTCATACCCCGTTTCTTCAAGCAGTTCTCGTTTTGCAGCGACAAGGGGAGTCTCATCAGGCTCGATATACCCTCCCACAGGCGCTAAACTCGTCCCATTCACACTGTATTTCGTCTGTCGAAAACAAAGATATTCATTCTCCTTAGTGATGGCAACAACATTTACAAAATTTGGTGTGATCAACCATGGCCAATCTTCAATGATCTCCCCATTTGGCAGTTGGATCTTATGGGCTTCAACCTTGAGATACGGTGTTAAATCCAGGATCATATCACGATCGAGTGTTTTCCATGTTTCCATTATTTTTTACTCCTACTCACTTTATTTGACAGTAGACACCCTGACGCATGACGAAACACCACCTCAAACATCCAGGCCTTCTCGTCTCAACAAGCCCAGGACCAATGAAAGTTTTTCCAGCTGGTGAATTTCGTGTTCAAATACGTGCCAGAAGGCCCATTCGGGGGGCTAGTCATTACCATCCTTTACATTGGCCAATGCAGCAGGTAAAACGCCTTCCTCATGAGTACACCTTCCTTAGCCATCTGCGGGTTCAACTCCAAGATCCTCATAAGAAATATGCAATCCATGAAAATTCTCAAATGTTAGATCATCAAAGGATAGCTGTAAATTTCTTTTGACAAATTGCATTAAACCCAGGTAATTCGTATTGATCCCCCTGGACCAGTCCAAACCGAGGATCTGTGCAACGCCTTCGATCAAAGTATTATTGGGTGCTTCAATTTCCATGAAATCGCCAAATGGCAGTTCGTCCAGCATGACTGTAACATCCCCTAATTGGTATTCACGGCGATACTTCTCATAGATCACAAACACACGGTAACCCAACCCCTCAAAAAGTCTTCGCGCCTTCTCAAAATCATCTGCGCCAAACTCGATTTCTGTCCGGGCAATAACACCATTTTCAATGCGTGCATTGGCTTTATAGGTGACACGTACACGGTTATCTTTTCGGATTCTCAGCATCCTGCCGGTCTTCATCAATGTTTTCTCTTCGGTATCCAAGCGTAGGTTTTGTTCTAGAGTCCGGGGGCTGGTAAGTTCAGCCCCGCAAAGTTGTAATCGTTCCTCAACTGCCGGTAAATCTCGAATATAGAACTTGATTTCTCTCTCCATATCTTCTATAGCCATTAATGTCCTTCATTTTCTTCAGGCGGCTTCATAAAGAACTGCCTGACGCGTTTTGAACGTGAAACCCAAATCAACAGACCAACCCAGGAAAAAGTGAGAACCAGCATGAAAGGCCAATTTTTCTGAGCACCAGGATCCTTCCACAAAAAAATCCTCTCAAACCAGTAAAGAGCTGGGTACAACAACCCGGCGAACCAGAGCAGTTTGATTGTCCATGCGGAACGAAACAACAGACCCCACAGGACTGGCAAACCGATCAATCCCCAAATCAACCCCGCCACAACCAAATACCAGAAGGTGCCTGATGGGAAAAAAGTCCCAATTAAGGCTCGTTGTGTCAAAGCCCCTGAAAATCGCAGCCAACCCAGCATCATCCATAACAAAAATATCAGAAAGACAAACGTCAATTCAACCGGACGCCGTTCACGTTTCAATTGTGTCAGGTCCTGCCTTCCTGAGCTTTGATCTGATCTCTTATTTTCAGCTTTCATGATTGTGCGTTTGTTTCCGAATCAAAGATTTCAATATCGCTGAGATAACCCAACCTTGCCAGGGCTGCCGAAACCTTTTCGATTGCGCCCGGATTGATGAGGGCTGATGTCGGTCCAAGTGAATCGCCTAAAAAGCGACCGGCAGGGGAAGCTCGCAGCACCTGTAAAATTTTTGGGGTATCCACCCGTAAAATAATCCCGGGGTGGATCCGCACCTGTCCCCCATTCTTTTCCCAATGACGCAGTGCGTCGATCAATGAGGGTGGTGGGGAGTCTCCAAATTTATTTAGCAGCTTTTCCAGATGTACAATCTTTAATCCCTGAGACGCCGCTCTGCTGAGTGAGTCAGGGGACAATTGATAGAAGTAATCCCTCTCGGTCTCATCTACCCATAAACAAAAACGAGCAATTTGATAACGAGCCAGCCTTGACGTCAATGTACTGGCGATGATTGAGCCATCCGAGGAGGTGATGATAGGCTGATCCTCTGTCTGAAAATCTTCGATTGGCTTCCCCAACAGCAGCCTGGATGCCCAATCAGAAAATCGAAATGCTGTTACAGCTTCAATCTCACCTGGTGATGCTAAATCAATCAATCCAAACCAATGCATTGGCCCGGTGATCAGGTAACGCACCAGGGCACCATCGACAGCTTGCCAATGCTGAATACCCGCCAGGGACTCGCCCGTTTCAGCATCCCGCACCAACCAGGTGTCAAAATCACCTGCCGGCCGTTGGAAATCTGGGTCACGCTCATAAATCGCGTTAATGAATGAATCCAGGTTCCACCAGGTGTTTTCAGGAACCTCACTGAGCATCTCCAGGACACATTCACGGGCCAGGACAGGATCATTATGCCATGCACCCTCACAAATGATGTCAGGCAACAAACGTAATTCGTTGAACAGCACTGATGCCCGCCACCCTCGCACCAACCAGGCCAGGGCTGCTCCACGGGGTATTTCAAGAAAGGGCCGCGCATCTTCCGGCACAGGCTGTTCACTGGAAGTGATCAGCTTCATTGCAGCCAGCAGTGCGTGCACAACTTCAAAGGGCGGCTGCCATTGGTTGACAGCTGGTGAGCGTTTGGGATCTTCCAGTCGAAGCGCTGCCAATAAGGTGCAGCAGTGATCCAGGATGTGATCAGAAACCCCTATTTTATGAGCCGTTTCTCCCGGAGAGGCAGCCCTGCCGGGCGGCTGTGGCTCGGAGTGCATCACAGAAGGCATCAACTCAAGTAAATCATCAGGGATATAGGCGCATTCTTGAAGTTCCCCATCACGTCGAAGAAAATCCCGCCCTATCAAGCCTCGATACCAGAGCATTTCAGAAGGGGAAAGGGGATTCAGATAGGGCTTCTCCCTGTCGCGCTTACCTGGCCCCATCTCCCGTAAATTCCCGAAAGCCTGGACAAAACGACTCCAGGGCATCCATCCTGAATGCAGGATCAGTTCATCTAAAGCCTGGCGTGCATCCTCAGCCAATGCTTCCACAATCTCCAACACAAGTGCTGGAGCCGTGATTTTTCGTATCACGATCGGCAGGGCAGTTCGGGCATCAGGAGCCTGGAGATCCACACCCCAAATTTCCGCAACGATTTTTAAAAATCCTAAGTCCTGAACTCTCAAACTATGTTTTAAATCTGGCATCGCATATCGAGTATACATCAAATCTTATTGAATTTGGTGGAGTGAAAATGTAACCCTCCCAGTTAATTTCTTTTTGACATCGCGAGGATGTATTGACCTGTGTTGGTTAAAACAACTACGAAGTGCCTGAAGCGCAGCGGAACACCCTCTTTGGGTACTGGAGCGAAAGAGGAGTGGTAAGCAATCTCAGGTGCGAGATTGCCACGCGCCCTGACAGGTACTCACAATGACAGGAGTCCTTGAAGTACGGCTTATTTTACCCCGCACCAATCCAATCAATCTCTTCTAAATCGTCTTGGAGATAATCAATTCAGCAGATACGCCAGGCACCACTTCGTCGTGGCGTCCAGTGCTTCAATATGCGTGCGCTCATAATTATGCGATGCATCCACGCCGGGACCAATCAAGGAGATTGCCACATCACCCCCCGCCCGCCAAAAAGCTTCGCCATCTGACCCGTAATAGGGATAAATGTCCGTCTTGTAGGGAATGTCATACTCCTCAGCCAGGTGCCTCATTCTTTTATTAAGGTCAAAATGATAGGGCCCGCCTGAGTCTTTCACGCACAAAGTGGCGTGGAATTCATCCGATGCCTGCCCATCCCCCACTGCTGCCATATCCACTGAGATCAATTCTGTCACCTGGGGAGGTATCCCAGCCGCCGCCCCATGCCCGACTTCTTCATAGTTGCTGATATGCAGTATTGTGGTGGTTTTGGGTTTTAACCCTGCATCTGTTATCGCCTTTACTGCAAAAATTATATTGGCAACACAAGCTTTATCATCCAGGTGACGTGAGCGCACAAACCCGTTGGTGACCTCCACCCGGGGGTCAAAAGCCACAAAGTCACCCACACCGACACCCAAAGCCCTTGTATCCGTGACACTTTCCGTGCGTACGTCCAGCCGAATTTCCATCGTGGTATCTTTGCGCTCGCTTTTCGTGACATCCTGACCGTAGACATGACTGGATGCTTTATTGATCAAAATCGACCCTCTTATGGTCTGCCCATCCTGTGTAAATACGTTTACGCCTTCTCCTTCAACAGAATTCCAGGCAAAACCGCCCAGCTTGCTCATCTTCAGCCGTCCATTGGCTTTGATTTCTTTGACCATGGCGCCAAGCGTATCCACATGGGCTGTCAGCGCATGCCAGCCTTCATCGTCTGACTGCCCCAGCAATGTCGCTACCAGGGCTCCTTTGTTCGTGCGCTTCATGGTTAACCCAGGCACGGTTTTAAGCATTTCCTCACAGAGCTTGATCGCCTGGTCAGTGAAGCCGGTCGGGCTTGGAGTGTTCAGCAGCTGGACAAGAAAGCTGAGCATCGCATCAGTATCGATTTCAGGTAATTTCATCGTTTTCCACTCTTTTCTTCGTATAGGCTGATCTTCTCCCGCCAATCAGACGGGATGGGGATGCCGCGATCAGCAGCATTGTCATAGGCAACCATCACAGATTTTCCGCGAGCAAGGGGCACCCCGTTCGGATCTGTTTCGATCTGGAAGGCGAAAGTAATTGATTTTGTCCCCATGCGTTCCACCCGCAATCCAACCCGAACAGCCTGCCCAAAGAGGATTGGTGCCAGGTAATCAATCTCATTGCGCACCACCACCATGCCGGTCAGGATGCGTGAATCAGGGTGATAGATGCCAACCTGCTGATAATAGCCCAGGCGTGCACTCTCCAGATAGGTCAGGTAAACGGCATTATTGACATGATCCTGCGGGTCCAGGTCACGGTATCGGACAGTAATGGGGTGATAGTAGCTGAATGTGGTCATGCGGTAATTATAAAGGAATTCAGGGACAAAGGCAGTGATTTGGGATCAGTGGATGAGGTATTGTGAGATTGGAAATTTAGATGTAGGGGTGAGGCACAATGTGTCGAGGTACGAAGACAAGCCTCACCCTTTCTGTCAATACGAACGAAGTGACAATTTACCTAGAGCGAAGCGGAACCCACGAAACGGAGTGAAGAGGGGTAGGAGCGGTGTGTAACACCCGAAGTGCAGCGAAGGGTGCTGGAGCGATCGTGGCATGTTAAACAATCTCAAAAGATTTTGTCATTGCGACGAACACCCACAGGGTGTGAGGTCATTGTCCCTGAAGCGGTGCGAAGTGGGAGGCAATCTCGCCTTAAGTCTATCCCTTTATGTCAGGGTGAGATCGCCACTCCCTCTAGCGAGGGCTCGCGATGACAAATTATTCTGCCATTGCGATGACAGTAAAACAGTGCGATCACTTGCCTGAAGCGAAATCAATGTGCACCAGGCTTTTACGTTTTATGAAAACGTGCTGAACAGATCGCATCCTACAACTGCAACCTCCTATTCCCAATACGTAAAACCTGATTCCCTGATCAACAATTCACTGTTTGCAACTTTTCTTTACATTTTTTTCTAAATTGGATAAAATTGGTATTAACACTGATTAATATCTTAATGGTAGAAATTATTATAATGAAATGAATTGACAACTGTTCTCCAAACTCCTCACCTGTCGATTCAGTCATTATGATTAGAAAAGAGGTCCTCTTATGCAGATAACACGCCAAGCAGATTATGCCCTTCGGGCAATCCTTTTTCTGGCTCGCCTTGAATCCCCCACAATGGCCGCAACCAGCTATATCGCAGAAGAAAAAGAAATCCCCTCCTCTTTTTTAGCAAAAATCATCTCGCAGTTATCCATTGCTGGGCTGATTAACACCTCCCGCGGCGCCCACGGCGGCGTGCGTTTAGCTCGCTCTCCCAAAGATATCAGCTTACTCGATGTGGTTGAAGCAATCGATGGACCAATCACAATCAATGAATGCACCCAGGACCCTTCTATTTGCTCCTTTGGAGAAAACTGTCCCCTGCATGAGGTCTTCATCGAAGTACAAGCGGAATTGGTCAATAAGCTGCGGAAATCCACCTTTGATAAATTACTCGAACGGGAGGATGAATTAGGATAATTTTGCCCTTTGAGACACTGAAAGAAATGAACCTGGGTTTCGTTGTGATCATAGGCATCTTACTGGTGAATATCCTGTCATTTATTATACGGACGCATCAGTTGACATCAAATCATAACAATAAAGTCGAAATATAACCGACCAGTTTCCCAATTTTTCCCTGCGCTAACAATAATCCAATATTCCGTTAACGATCTTCTATGACTCGCTTAGTATTCTCATACTTAGCAATAAAAGATTTTTATATTGAGGAGATGTAAACATGTCAAAAATTATCGGTATTGATCTGGGGACAACGAACAGCGTCGTTTCTGTGGTCGAAGGCGGCTCTGCTACAGTCATTCCAACGGCTGAAGGCTCTCGCCTTCTTCCTTCTGTTGTCGCCATTAATAAAAACCGTGAACGCCTGGTTGGGATTCCCGCCAAACGTCAGGCGGTTGTAAATTCTGAAAACACAATATATTCTATCAAACGCTTTATGGGCCGGCGATACGATGAAGTTGAAAACGAACGAAAGATGGTGCCCTTTAAAGTCGTCGAGGGATCAGCTGGCGACGCCCGAGTGCATATCCCTGTAAATAATAAAACGTACACGCCGCAAGAAATTTCCGCCATGATCCTTGAAAAACTGAAGACGGATGCGGAAGCTTATCTTGGTGAACCCGTATCAAAAGCTGTGATTACCGTCCCTGCCTACTTCAACGACAGCCAGCGCCAGGCCACAAAGGATGCCGGCAAGATTGCTGGTTTAGAAGTCATGCGGATCATCAACGAACCCACCGCCTCTGCCCTGGCATACGGCCTGGACAAGAAGGAAAGCGAGATTATCCTCGTATTTGACCTGGGTGGCGGCACCTTTGATGTCAGCCTGTTGGAGGTTGGCGAAGGTGTGATTGAAGTTAAAGCTACCAATGGTGACACACACCTGGGTGGCGATGATTGGGATGAAGTGATCGTTAATTGGGCGGCTGACGAATTCAAACAACAACAGGGCATTGATTTACGCCAGGATCGACAGGCTTTGCAGCGATTACGCGAAGCCTCAGAAAAAGCCAAGATCGAATTAAGCTCCGTCATGGAGACAGAGATCAACCTGCCCTATATCACCGCAGATGCCAACGGGCCAAAACACCTGCAGCTCAAGCTGAACCGTGCCACCCTTGAAAATCTGACCGCTCACCTGGTGGACCGTGCCCGTGGGCCTTTCCAGGCAGCCATTAAAGACGCCAAAATGACCGTCGACCAAATTGATGAGGTGGTGCTGGTGGGCGGTGCAACCCGCATGCCCATGATCCAGGATCTGGTGCGCAACCTGACCGGTGGTAAAGAACCCAATAAAGGTGTTAACCCAGACGAGGTGGTTTCCATCGGGGCAGCCATCCAGGGCGGCGTGCTGGCTGGTGACGTGAAAGACATACTCCTGCTGGATGTGACCCCGCTTTCACTGGGCGTCGAAACCCTGGGCAGTGTTATGACGACCTTGATCGAACGTAATACGACCATTCCCGTCAAGAAGACCGAGGTGTTCTCAACCGCGCAAGATAACCAAACCTCTGTTGATGTACATGTCCTGCAGGGTGAACGCCCTATGGCTTCGGACAACATGAGCCTGGGACGCTTCCGGCTGGACGGCATCCCACCGGCCCCCCGCGGCATCCCGCAAATTGAGGTGACCTTCGACATCGATGCCAACGGCATTTTAAATGTGACAGCCAAAGACAAGGCGACCGGCAAGGAACAAAAGATCACCATAACCGCATCCACAAACCTGGACAAGAAAGACATTGAAAAAATGGTGGAGGAAGCTGCCCAAAACCGCACAGCAGATGAACAGCGGAAAGAACTGATCGAACTTAAAAACCAGGGTGATTCCCTGGCCTACCAGGCGGAGAAACTGCTCCAGGATATGGGTGACAAAATCCCGGCAGAGCAACGCGGGAAAGTAGAGAGTCAGGTCAAAGAGCTGCGTGAAGCCCTTGAAGGAGAAGACAAAACCGGCATCCAAAACCTGGTCAACGCCTTACAGTCTGACTTGCAGGCAATCGGACAGGCTGCCTACCAGCAAACTGGTGCTGCCCCTGCCTCTGGGCCCCAAGCTCCTCCAAGCAACACTGAAAAGGGTGATGAAGATGTTGTGGAAGGCGAGTTCCGGGAGGCGTGAAAAAACGGTGAATGGTAAAAATACGTAAATGGTGAACGGATAAATAGTGATTTGTTAGGCTGCTCCAGGTGGAGCAGCCTTTTGCTTAATAGAGTAAAGACAGCGCTAAGGATGAGGGGGGCATCCTAAAAGCGCTGCCTTCACTTACATTATAGCACAAAACAGAATTTTAGAATGTTAAATTCAGATTAATAAGACAATATTTCTCAATCTTTAATTTCCAGAGCCCCCGATTTATACGAAAACGACCCCCGAAATTAGCCGGGGGTCGCTCATTGCTCTGAAAACAATATTGCTTAGAGCCAGCCGCGCAGCTCCATAGCTTTCGCCACCCTGTTAATAGCCACCATATAGGCTGCATCACGCATAAAAACATCCTGGGAGCGGGACATCTCATAGACGCCCTCAAAAGCCTGGGTCATCTTATCATTCAATTTCTCCAGGACATCCTTCTTGGTCCAGTAGAAGTTCATGTCGTTCTGAACACCCTCAAAATAGGATGTGGTAACACCACCTGCATTGCACAAAAAATCCGGGATCACAAATATCTCACGTTCCTTTAAAACTTCGTCCGCTTCAGGTGTGGTTGGCCCGTTAGCGCCTTCTGCAAGTATTTTCACTCGATCGTGTATCTGCTTTACTGTTTCCCCGTTAATCTGTCCTTCCAGCGCGGCCGGGATGAGCACATCTACTTCCTTGGCTATCCAGGCATCACCGGCTTCAATCGCATACCCTTCTTTAACCGCTAAATCCTTATCAATCGAGCCGTACTGATCTGTGATACCCTTCAGGAATACAGGATTAATCCCGTCTTCCTTGCTGACCGTGTAGGCTGTTCGATCATCTCGATCCCAATAGCTCACACAGACCACCTTGCCTCCTAAATGGTTGATAAAACCTTGAGCCGCATATTGGGCGACGTTGCCAAATCCCTGTATCGCAGCCACAGCCTTGGTGGAATCAAGATTAAGCCGCTGCATGGCCTCACGAACGGTATAGATCACGCCAAAACCTGTTGCTTCTGTGCGTCCTAAGGATCCACCTCCACCAACTGGCTTACCGGTGATCACGCCAGGGGTATAACGGCCGGTGAGGCGGGAATATTCATCCATCATCCAGCCCATCATCTGGGGGGTGGTGCCAACATCAGGGGCCGGCACATCCTGCCGTGGCCCAATGACAGACCATAAATTCCGAATGAAAGCACGACACAGGCGCTCTTTTTCATTCACAGACAGGGTCGCTGGGTCAAGCACAATGCCACCCTTCCCGCCGCCGAGGGGAATATCCGCCACGGCGCATTTCCAGGTCATCCACATTGCCAGTGCACGCACGGTATCAATTGTCTCTGCCGGATGGAAGCGCAAACCGCCTTTGTTAGGCCCTCGTGCATCGTTATGCTGTACGCGATAGCCCTGAAAGACCCGTATATCCCCACTATCCATGCGGATGGGGATGCGCAAGTGATATTCGCGCATTGGCCAGCGCAGCATCTCTCTTACCTGGTGGTCAAGGTCTAACAAGTCAGCAACATGATCGAATTGTTGTTGAGCCATTGTAAATGCGTTTGTCGTTTCTGCCATAGTCTCTCCTATTTATTATTGGTTGGTGAAGTTTTTATAAGTGCTCGGTCAATCAAACCTGATGCAGGCAGTATTATTAAATAAAAATATGCGGGTATTACGTTCCAGTACCCGCATGCTTTCGCGATCACCTTTTCTTGAATGAAGAACATGCCCGCTCCACAGTTTTTGATCTTTTTAACCATAGTCGAGAATCGGTATGGCGTCAATAGCATTGGCGTAAGAATTAACCATGACATTCGTCACCTGATTCCGCTACACTCTCACAAAATATTGTTTATAATAAGATGAGGCATCATGACCAACCTGGACCATATTGGTTTTAATTTTCTGTTGTGGAACTTTCAAACATCTTTCAGCGTCTAATCTGAGCAAGTATGAAGAGAAAAATCAAATAATTAATGGAGAATCAATCAAATGAAGAAATATTTTAGCTATATTCTTATCGGCCTGGTGATTTTTAGCCTGTTAGCGGCTTGTACACCATTTTCAGCATCATCCTGTTCGGAAAACCTTCGATCGATGACTGTCAATGGGACCGGACGGATTACGCTTGTACCGGATATTGCCACAATTAATATCGGCGTCCGCACAGAAGCGGACAACGTCACGGATGCACTTGATGGAAACACTACTCAGGCAAACGCTATCTCGGATGTATTGGAAGCTCTTGGCGTTGAGGAAAAGGATATTCAAACCTCAAATTTCAATGTCTACCCGTCAGATCAATATAATCCGATGACCGGTGAGATCGAAGGGCAGTACTTCGTCGTAGAAAACACTGTAAATGTAGCAGTTAGAGACTTGGCGAGTTTGGGTGAAGTACTCTCGGCGGTTGTTGAAGCCGGCGCAAACAACGTCTATGGTATCAACTTTAGTGTTGAGGATCGGGAAGAAGCCGTTGCTGAAGCCCGACGATTAGCAATTGAAGACGCCAAAGCCAAAGCGGAAGTTATCGCAAGTGATGCTGGTGTTGAATTAGGTGATCTGATCAGCATTAGCGTATTTGAGGACAGCACGCCATATACCCACTTTGATGTCAAAGGCGGTGCCTATGCAGCGGCGGAAGAAGTCCCGGTTGCTGCCGGCACACTATCCATCACGATGCTATGTAATCTGACCTACGAAATCAAGTAGAAATATGTAAAAATCCATTTGGAAGAAACACCGAAAAGGACAACTCTTTTCAATCTACACAGCATCGTATATTATACATGAAGCATATTCATGCACCTTCACCGTCCGCAAACTTGACTCTCTTAGAGAAGTCCAGATGACAGTTATCGAGGAAGATGCCAGGACAAGCGTCGGGGATCGATCTGGTGAAGATCCATTCTATCCATGTCTGTGAAGATAGTCTGTCCTCGGTTGTTTGAGAAACTGCAGTAGAATTGCCCTGGGAAAGAACGTGCCGGTTGGCACCTGTCAACCAGCCGTCCAGGAATCAGCTATCTTAACTTACAAGATCAATCCAGCTTATTAAGACACATCACACAGCTTTATTATATCGACTTGAGCCCCCCCACTGACCCTCCAGGTGAACAGTGGGGATTTCGCCCTCCAGCACTGCTCCCTAGACATTTTTAACACAAATTACAAATTCTTGGTATAATAAAATCACTTTTTTAGAATATGTGTCATTATTTTTTCTGGTGCAGGTATTTTTTTAAAAATTTTTTGTTCCAGGAGTAAATCAGATGAAAATAGTGACAGACAGTGGTTTTGATCTTTCCCCACAACAAAAACAGAGTTTTGTTTTACATACCCTGCCCCTGAAAATAACCTTGAATGGCGTCAGCTATCTTAGCGGCGTCGACATTCAGAAAGAGGCATTCTACAAATTGCTGGAAAACACAGAGAATATGCCGATCACCTCCACCCCATCTCCTGGTGAATTTTTAGAAATTTACCAGCAAGTTGCTGCAGAAGATCCCGACATCCTCTCCATCCATATTTCCTCCGGTTTAAGCGGTACTTATAACTCTGCTGTGACAGCGACAGAACAGATGCCAGATGCCAACATCACTCTGGTCGACACCCGCTCCCTTTCAGTAGAGATGGGCTGGCAAATTGAAGCAGCTGTTCATGCCATCAAAGCAGACTGGCCGTTAAAGAAAATTCTTGAATTGATGAGTCAAGTACGTGACCAATCAGAGATCGTATTTACCTTACCTGATCTGTCTTATCTAATCCATGGCGGACGCATCGGCCACCTCAAGGGGCTGTTGGCTTCCTTACTGGGGATCAAACCCCTGATTGGGGTTGATAAGGTGGACGGCAAATACTATGATCGCGGTAAGGCTCGCACATTTAAAGGAGCCATCAAGGCAATTCCGAAGTATATCGCAAAAAAATTTCCTGAAGGCACACTGTTGCGCGTCCAAATCGGGCACGCCGGCAACCCGGAAGGGGCAGAACTTTTGCGTGAATCCACTGAGGGATTATTCCATTGCGAGTGGTTACCAGACTGCTCGATCTCACCTGTGTTGGGTGCTCACACCGGCCGGGGATTGGTGGGGATAGTATTTGCTCCCCTCAAGAGCTTCCCTGCACTACCTTGAAGTTTCCATCATAGCCATTGTAGGTGGTCAGTTTATTAGATTTGGCAGCGTGGAGCATGATCTCCCCATATAATCAACAAGTGACAGAAATATATTGATTTTTAAGAAATTAATCTCAAAAACATCCGCTTTTTACTGCTATTTTTCCGGGGGAAAAGTTTTGACAACATATTTTTATTCCCTTTATACCTGTGAAAAAATCGCTTAGGTAATATATCATAGCAACATAGCAACATTAATTTGATATAATTTGATATAATTTGATTATCTCAACTCACAATTAACAATTTAAGTAAAAACTCTGCAGTTATGCAAATTCATTTCGCTATGAAAGCTAACCCAGTCTTGTTTTTTTAGGATATCCATGATAATCCTCTTTCTAACCGGGATTGCATGCAAATTAACCTCATCCACCGACAAAAATTCGGAGACAACATAGGTGCGCCGCTTTTAATAGAAAACTATTCTTCTGAAAGCGATCCCCAATTTTATATTCTTTACTTACAACGATCATCCAGAAAAGGAGCACGTCATGAAAAACAAAACGATCATCATCCTATTGTTTGTTATATTTCCTCTCGTTGTTGGCCTGGCCTGTACATGCGGCTTGCTGGAAAACATTAGAGGCAAATTGGAAGAAACCAAAGAACCGGCTGTCGTCAACCCCGCGGACGTCGTTGAACAGGAACCCGCCGAGGAAATTCCAGTCATTGAAGAAACCCAACCTGACGAAATCGAGGAGCCTGAGGAGATTGTTGAGCCTGAGGAAGAGGTGATTCAAGCAGTCGGAGACCTTGCCATCGTTCAGGAAAACTTCGGCGTGGAGGAGGAGGATGCTTTCGTTGGCTTTTTAATGAAGAACCAGAACACCAGCCTTGCCCTGTCTGATGTGGAGTATACAATCAATATTATGGACGGCGACGGTATCATTGTTGGACAGGAGAACAATACTTTCCCGTGGCTCCTCCCAGAACAATATTTAGGTATCTTTTTTAGAGTATCCCTGAATGAAGAAAATCCTCCCGTCGAATCATACAATATTGTCCTTGAATACGATGAAGCCAGCGAACCAGAACTGTCTGGGGATCCCTTCTCAAGTGAAAAAATCAAACTTTGGGAAAGCGGTTATTGGCCGGTTGTCACCGGCATCATAAAAAACAGCAGTACAAACATCTATACAGATGTCCGGACAAGTATCCTGTGCTATAACACAGATGGAAAAATCGTTGGCGGTGGCTATGAATACATTGACTTCATCCCTGGAGGAGGCCAAATGGGCTTTTCCACCTATTCAGATAATTACGATGATGTTGATTCGATCGAGGTTTTCCCAATTTTGACTTACATGTCTGATTCCTATGAAGACACCCCCGAGTTTTGGGGAATGACCTACATCCCTGACGAAAATTACTATCTCAGCGATCCAGATGATATATATGGGGGCACGGTTATTCAAAGCAGCCTTGATAATCAAACATTAGAAGATGCCATCTTGAATGTTACCTTTTATGATGATGAAGGTTATGTCATCAGCCATGGCTCGAAAGACATTGATTATTTCTTGCCTGGTGACACCATAGGTATCTCACCGTATATCGATTCTCCGGATGATCTCCCCTCATTATCATATTATGAAACCAGGATCTTTCCAGGTGTTTATGCGGAAGATTTTGAGTTGACGGAAAATGTTTTCATTGTGAACAGCACTGAATTAACTGGGGATTATTCAGATAAAGTGAAAGTCAACTTCACAAATACTTACGATAAACTGGTCACTGAAGTCGATATCTTTGTGCTTGTGTACGATGCAAGCGGCAACATCATCGGCGGTGGGGATACCTATTACGACGAACCAACCCCTGCAGGTGGCTCAGGGGAATACGAAATCTACGTTTATTATGATGATGAATATTCTGTGGACAGTATAAAAGCCTGGGTCGTACCAAGTTTTTGGACAGATTTTGAGTAAAAACTAATCTGATCCATACTGTTGAGCAGAGAACCTCATGGTTGTGAAGCGCGTAGAATATTAGAGCGATGGTAGCCTTAACCAAAACAGGGCTGACGAGTATGTCAGCCCTGTTCTACTAATCAATTCTATTGCACACTAAGGCATAGGATTTTGAGCAGCCCAGTCATCCCCGAGGACGAGGATGATGTCTATCTCTCCGACTGCACTTGTATCATTGACAATATTCGTGGAAGTGAGCCCCATCGTCTCCGAAAGCCACCTCACTGCGTAAGGTTTCCCGCTGTATAAATACAGCCGTGTGAGCAGATTATAATCAGTATTCACCTCTTCAACGACATTGATACCTTGTTCCCTGAACCAGGCAGCTGTTCTAGTCGCCAGGTCTGATTGAGAAGAACCGTTGCGGATGGAGACACGAGCCCCTTCTTCCGCAACCAGGTCCAATAACGTCCCCTCCGCCACGGGACCCAAGGCCGCACCACCTCCAAAGACTTCATCACGAAGCAAGCGAACCTTGTCAGGGACTGGTTTCAAGATGTCCAGGCCATCAGGCGACTTACCCAAAGTAACATATTCATTGCTGATCACCACCTGGGTGATCTCATCCCTATCTACCGCCAGAACAGACCATCCCAGCTTGATTGCTTCGTTCAAGTTCATATTTGTACGAATACCAGCGGCAAGGTCATTATAAATATCTGGCGCTTTTGCCACCAGCTTGGGCATCATGTCAAATTCGAGGATTCGATCACGGATAGCCATGATAAGTTTTTGCTGACGTTCTGCACGATCAAAATCACCACCCTCGGTTTTACGGGCGCGTACATAAGCCAGAGCATAATCCCCTGGCAAAGTAATCACGCCCGGCTCAATCGTTACCGTATTCCATTTTCCAAGACGGTCTAATACCATGGGTTCATCGAAGGTTAATCGAACTCCTTCGATGTGATCGATAAAATCAATAAAAGCCTGGAAATCAATCTGGGCGTAATAGTGAATGGGAACGCCTAAAAGCTCCTCAACAGTATCTGCCGCCAAGCCCGGTCCACCACCAGGCAGATTGTAAACTTCTCCAAGATAGTATGCTGTGTTGATCTTGCCAGACTCAAATCCAGGGATCGTAACCCATAAATCCCGCGGAATGGAAATCATACCGGCGGTATTGTTCAATGGGTTCAGGGTAAACACAATCATCGTATCGGTGCGAGGGGTTTCACCGGCTTCCCAATCACGATAATCCAAACCCATCACCAAGATATTTATCCTGCTTACCCCATCCCATGGTTCCGGGGTGGGGAGGTCAGCTGCCGCGATCTCTGTAGGTTTGGTAGTGTCGATGGTGTCTCCTTCACCGTTTGAATCCAGCTCATCCCCCTCTACGACTGGATCACCAGGCAGAGAAAATGTTTCGTTTGTAGACACAAATTTCCTGGCATACCGATATCCAACGAACGCACCAACCAGGGCAAAGATCACTATTATCGCTAGAACAATCTGAGTAAATCGATCTTTAGGAAAATTTTCTTTAATTTTTTCAATTAGCTTCATATGCTTAATGCTTCAACCTAACCTGCAAATTTGCTGCAGAATAGCACTTCTCACAAAATAATAAACATGACATTTCTTTGGGAATGGGAAAGGATCAATCCAATGGAGGCGGAGGAACTGGCAAATCTTCTTTCTTGGTGTCAATCCATTTATCGCCTTCATCGATCAGCATTACTGGGATATCCTCTACGATGGGATATTTTCTTCCGCAATCCTGACAAATAAGCCAGCATTCCTGATAATACTCCAGGAATCCATCCTTTTCCTGTACGCAATTCGGACAGCGAAGCATATCAAGTAATTCTTTGTTGATCATCAGACCTCCAATTAAACGCCCCTTCATGACTATCGGGGCAGAGAGCCTTATTCTAATTCATTAACCAAAAAATGCAAAATGACCTGCATGCCAACCGGGCGCACCCGGTTAGCCACTTGCTCCTCAGTCCTCCTCGGAGTCTGGAATTTCTGTCCCGGGTCCATACTCAAAAACAGCTTGCCAGGGGCGGAATTTTGTATAAAATGAGTCTGAAAAGTGGATCAGATCATTCTTATACACCGTGCGAGTAATTGAAATCTCCGCCCCATCTGCAGCATAATCGACTTTTTTAATTTCACCCTTTTCAAGATCGGGATTCTCACGGTAGAGCGGCTCAGGCGCTGGAATAACGTTCATTGGCCCTGTCGTTTGCCAATCCACCGTACGTCCATCTTTGGTGGAATAAAATTTCCAGGTCAGTGAATCATATTGCCCCATATAGGTTTCCATCAACAGCCAGTTCTCCGTATCATTGGTAAAAACCAGATCCACAATTGGGAAGTATACCGTTGCGTCTAATCCGGCCAGGTTTGGGTCTTTACTGCCGTCCCGTGTCATTTCATAATATCCCACGCGATAAGCATGTGCGTGGCGTTCCACAATCGGAAAACCAGCGTTAAATGCTGCTCGGAAAAGGGTTGTGCTCACCTGGCATACCCCGCCCCCAATCCCCTGAATCGTTTGCCCTCCGTAAATAATCAGCGCTTCAGCATAACCATTCTCAAGGCTGATGTTCCCCAGGGCATCCCCCATTGAAAAGGTTTCTCCAGGAGCGATCAGCAGCCCATGAAATTGCGCTGCTGCTGTTTTAATATTTTGCACACGTGCTGCCTCAGAGCCATAAAAATACGAGGTTTCACTGCGAACCAGCTCAGTGATTCCCAATGACTCCCCGGTCATATCGTCTGTCACAGCAGGTTGGATCGTCTTAAAAATAAGCCCAACCTCATGTTCGCCATTCTGTAAACTCTGATTAATTTGGGCAATGCTCGATGGCACATCCAATTCACGACCGATGACAGCAGACTCAATCACCTCCAGCTGGGATGTATCATCCTTGAATGTGAAACGGGCATTCACAGGGGCGATCGATAAACCCGGCGCCAGGCTGCTCAGATAAGCACCAAACAAATCATCGTTCAGGGCAATTTGATACCCTGGATGATCCTTTTCTGCCTCCGCAGCACGTGTGATGATCAACATGGCTGCCAATTCCTCAGGTGAAATCGTCCACGTGATAGATCCTCTCTCGCCATCTGAAGCTGACAACACCAATGGCTTGCTCAGCATCTCCCGTGCTAATTCTGCCTGAGGTCCTACATCCAAAATCTCCGGCTCTGTCTCAGTTACGATCAATGGTATCTCAGCATTCCGCAATTCACCCAAGGCCTGTTTGATCAAGCTGAGGGTGCCCTTAATATCGACTTCACGTCCCACCTGACCGCTGATAACAATCACATCAGTATTTTCCAGCCCCAGGGAAGCTTCTAAAACTGGCTGATCGATTTCTGCAGCAATCGACTGTAAATAGGCTTGCGCCAGACACTCGTTATAATAAGCTGCTGGAGTAAGCTGCAGTCCAGTAAACCAGGCTTGCCCCTTTTCCATCAGATTGTTTGACAGCCACCCTGCCCGCCCGATATCATACGCTCGCTGGGCATTGAACGTAGGATCAATAAGATAGCCCAGATCGATTGGTTGAGCCTCCCAAACCCTGCCACCATAAGAAAAGGTTAACTTTCCTTCATGAGAATATGGCAGGGCTTCAGATAAACGCTCTCCAGCCTCTTCGAGGGTTAACCCTGAGAGGTCCAGATCATCAACATAAACGCCAGGGTAGATTCGGTTGGCAAACCCCACTTCAAAACTAAACAATACCACCATTACCACTGAAATGAAAATAACAAAGCTGAGGGGAATCGCGAATAACAGTTGAAAAAAGATTTTCCTATTGAGGAGAGTTTGTGATTTCACTTCCATCATTTCACCCGATTATACCGCGAGCAGCCTATAAACGCCTGGCAAGAGTTATCCAGCAAATAACAGACGGCTGGTTTCTATGAAATGTTCCTTAATACTGTTTCGTATATTTGAAAACCCCGTATAATAGATGTTGATTACTCATAACCTTCTAAGGTAACGTGATGACCTTTTCCATCATACTGCTATTCATCATAATCATCGCAGCAATGATCTTTTTTTCCATTGAGGCCCTTCCCGCGGATGTCATCGCCCTGGGGGTGATGTTAGCCCTGATCCTGACCGGGATTCTACCGGCAGAAATTGCTTTTGAGGGTTTTGGGAGCGACACAGCGATCATGATCCTGGGCTTGCTCATTCTGACAGCAGCGTTAGTGCGAACAGGCGTTGTGCAAATGCTCTCACGGCGTATCCTTCGTTCTGTGGGCAAAAACAAAAATCGGCTTTTCTGGGTTATTACAGGGACAGCAGGCTTATTGAGTGGTTTTATCTCCAACACTGCAACTGCTGCATTTTTCGTGCCGATGACCATTGGACTTTCCAGAAAGCTCAAAGTCCACCCATCCAAACTGCTTATGTCCCTGGCTTTTGCAGCTGTTCTCGCCAGCTCAATTACGCTCGTGGGTACGTCAACCAATGTGGTTGTCAGTGGATTGATGACACAATATGGATTGCCCCCCCTGGGAATGTTTGAATTAACCCCGGTTGGAATCCCTATCCTGTTTGTAGGATTGTTGTACATGTTCTTCATTGGTCGGCACCTCATCCCTATTCGCGAAGCGGAGGAAGTTGACCTTGAAGAGACGATCCTTTCTTACTGTTCAGAATTTGTGTTGCTTGAGAACTCACCCTGGGATGGCAAAACACTCGATGAAATTGCTCTCGGGAAGGAATATGACCTCAACATACTGCGCATCTTGAAATATCAAGGTTACCATGTTGAGCCGCGAGCGAATACTGTCCTTCAAGGTGGCGACCGAATTTTGGTGGAAGGAAATCGTAACGATCTTGTCACCTTGCAAGACCAGGACCTGGTTGAATTTACTGGCGATTTTAACGAGGATAGTACCATCGCAAAAGACCTCTCAATGGCGGAGGTGATCTTGCTGCCAGGATCTCCATTAATTGGACGAACGCTGTGGGGGCTGAATTTCAGAGACCGCTATGGGCTGCAGGTGTTAGGCATCAATCGCAAGGGGGAAACGATACGCCGCCGGATCAGTCGAACACGCCTGAAGGTAGGCGACCAGCTTTTGCTGCAGGGTGATCCGGCTACTCTTCGAAGTCTGGAGAAAAGCATCAGTTTTCGAGTTGTTTCGGCGAAATTGGACATACTGCCTGAAACGCGCAGAGCACCTTTATCGCTGGCAATATTTGGGTGTGTCCTCCTGCTGGTCTCGTTCAATTTGGTACCCCTGCCTGTGGGGGTAATGCTAGGGGCATTGGCAGCCTTCGTATCCCGCTGTATCACACCTACAGAAGCTTACCGGCAGGTAAACTGGAGCGCCTGGCTTTTAATCTCGTCAATGCTGGCTTTGGGGCGCGCAATGGAAGTGTCCGGACTGGCAAAATTGATCGCCGATCAAATTGTCGTGCTCGTTGGTACCGCCAATCCCCTGTGGCTTCTGGCTGCTTTCTTTATCCTCTCCTTATTGCTGACCCAGCCCATGTCCAACCAGGCTGCTGCTGTCGTGGTGATCCCGATTGCCATCCAAACTGCTGCGCAGTTAGGACTTAATCCCCGAACCTTTGCCGTGATGATCGCACTTGGCGCCAGCTGCTCCTTTATCACCCCGCTTGAACCTGCCTGTTTAATGGTCTATGGTCCTGGCAACTATCGTTTCTTTGATTTTGTTAAAGTCGGTTCTATCCTGACGATATTAATATTCCTGATTGCCATATTCATGGTGCCGTGGCTTTGGCCGTTGTAGCGCTGTGATTTCCGCCATGAATTTCTCAAGGAGACACTCCCTAAAACATGGTTCATCGATTGAACTTTGATGCTTATGATCCAAATTCTATCCATTCAAATCCGCACATTGGGATAGCTCCCCCAAATTCCAAAAGAACCTCCAGCGTAGCAGGCTCTTTGTGCGTATAGACTATTCCAAATCTCAGTAGGGGGGTTAGTTATCGAAACGGGGAAAACAACGGCCATTATAAGCACTGCCGGCATTGGCCGTCCACCCCAACAACCTCCATTGAGATTTGTTTTAAAAATAAAATTTTTCGATAATGCCCTGAAACGATGTCGAATCAGGGATGTGATGTAAAGAGGTCTTTAGTATTGACTGGCTGATGGACCAACGTACTGCGCATCCCCAAAACCAAGGATAGCAATGAAAATTGGGCTCAGAAACAGCAAGCCAAAACCAAATGCAGAGTCTTTACCAAATGATTTTGCCAGATCAAACAAGAGAATGATCAAAAAGATCAGGTTAATACCTGGAATGGCTAATAAAATTAACCACCACCATTCTCGTCCAACGATCTCTAACAGGATATATGCGTTATAGATCGGAATAAGCACAGCCCAACCCGGTTTACCTGCCTTGGTAAATATCTTCCAATTGGCGATAAGGATAACAATGCCAACCGCCAATCCAATTCCACCCCCACAAAGAGAGGCGACAAAAGAAAAGAAGTTCTCATCTTGCTGTAAATAAGGTGAGAAATGAACAAGATATTGCATCATCAGTAATCTCCTTTCGATAACTTGAATTTGAATCCTTCTTTAGAATCATTATAATCCCATTTCTCTAAGCAGAAGCTCCTTCGCCTTAAAAACGCCTTCTGAGGCCATTGTGCCCACCAGAATCGCCTGCGCTTCATTTCTGAGCATGTCCGGCGGGGTACTTTCATAGACAAAAAATGCGGAGATTTTCCGGGTCGGAAACGTCTTGATGCAAAATTTCATCCAACCCTCCCTGGCCCTCAATCTCCTTCATTTCCCCGGGAATATGTGCAACGCTAAAATTCAACAGGCTTGTTTCAGGATTAAAATTAATACTGCCCCCTTCTTACTCTTCATATGCTGGGAAAATCAAAACATCCGCTCAAGGCAGCCTTACCTATGGTATATTTTAATCATTCGATACCATCAACAGGAGTTGATATGTACATTGCCATCGAAGGCGTGATTGGTGTGGGAAAAACAACCCTGGCACGCCTCCTTCAACCATCATTTGACGCTGGCCTGCTTTTAGAGATATTTGAAGAGAACCCATTCCTGAGTGATTTTTACAGTGATCGGAAGCGCTATGCTTTCCAGACCCAGATTTTCTTCCTGCTTAGTCGTTATCATCAACAACGCAAAGGGATGCAGGAATCGCTTCAAAATAACTCCTGTATAATTTCTGATTACACATTTAAGAAAGACCGACTCTTTGCTGAAGTCAATTTAGAAGGTGACGAGCTGGATATGTATTTCAAAGTCCATTCGGCCCTGGCAGAAAAAATCACTTTCCCTGACCTGACGGTCTATCTGCGCGCAGACACAAGAGTGCTCATGCAGCGAATTGCTCAACGCGATCGCCCGTATGAACGGATGATGGATGTTGACTATATCAATATTCTTAATCAAACCTATGAAACTCATTTTGGCAACAATCCGGGGAAAAATATCCTCGTGATCAATTCAAACGAATTGGATTTCGTTCGCAATCCTGAAGACCTGGAATATGTTGACCAGCGTATTCGCCAGGCAATGAAATTAGCGCCGTTCCAGGAAAGTTTGCCGATCGAACTCTAATCAAGAGGAGGTCTCATGCGTTTTACGCAAGACTTACTTCATAAATTTGCTAATGAATCTGTCAAACAACGCCAACGTGATGAACCGGATCTTCACGCTGCTTACCTGACTGGATCACTATTGAGTGACCAACCTCTCTTAGGCAGTACGACGGATATCGATATAGTTTTGGTTCATAAATACCAAACACCCGTAGAAAGAGAAACCAAAGCGCTAACTCAAGAAGTGTCTCTGGATATCGTTCATAAAAAACTGGAGGATTATGAGCATTATCGCCAGCTCCGTCAGGATCCTTGGATGGGATACCCTCTCACTCGTTATCATATTCTGCTGTTTGACACGGATCACTGGCTTGAATTCCTGCAGGCAAGCATCAACGCTAATTTTCTTAAACCGGAGAACATCCTTGCCCGTGTGAATGCTCTGTCCAATGCTGCACGCGAGACATGGTTTGAGCTCATACAATCAAACTTCGAAACACATCTGTCATGGCTTAATCGTTATATGGAGAGTCTCGCAATGGCAGCGAATGCTGTTTGTGGTTTGATTGGCTCACCATTAACCACCCGTCGATTTCTGTTGACTTTCAATGAGCGTGTTAAGGCGCTGGGGGTTCCACACCTGTTGGCCGGTTTTACAGGATTGCTGGGATTTTCTGCTGAGGAAGAAACTGAAAACTCCCTGTCTGAATGGGTGGATTCGTTAGAGCTCGATTATGTTAACCTTCAGGAAACTTCGAACCTTCCCCCGCACCTTTCAAGATGTCGCCAGGCTTATTACATGAATGCCATACGGGCTTTAATTCAAAGCGGAGATCCAAAGCAAGCCTTATGGCCAATATTACGAATCTGGCTTGATATCCAACTGTTAGCCGGACAATCATCACAGAATTCTCAAGTCTGGGAAAACTGCCTGTCTAAACTTAACCTGACCGAGATGCAAACCTCTCATAAGGCAGAGGCTTTAGATGCATACTTGGACACCATTGAAGTTGTAATTGAATCATGGTCTACTGCTTACGGGATTTAATCTCTACACAGATAAATTCATTCTTCCTGCTCAATATTTTTCATATCCCATCAACTTTCTCCACAAAACTGTGGATAACTCCCCAAAAACTGTGGATAACTTATACGAAATGTGGATAACTTGCACAAACATTCGAATAATCCTGAAGATAGATTCTGGAGAAAATTAGCACTCTTCATTCATTTTCATGAGGACAACATCGTTTTTTCAACTTGTTCCCTTCTTATACACACTCATCTGTGGAGAAAATCAGCTATAGCTATCCCTTAGATATTCGGGGCTGTTAGAAACAAGCCCCATATACACGAGGATTTTCTTACATGGGTTGATTGGATCGAGCATTATCCACTTTTCCACACCCCCTATTAAGACGACTAATTAAAGATTCTATATATAAAATATGTGGAAAACATTAATTACCTCAATCTTTCAGCAATCATCATGCATATAGATCAATGCTGAATTAAGAATTTTATCACCATGAAGCTGTAAAACATTATAATGCTCAACATGGATCAAACATGTCAGTTTTTATATCGAATTGTTGAAGAGCAGCCTGATGATGTCCCAGGAATTCGAAAAGTAAATCTTGCTGCTTTCAATAGCCCGGGAGAAGCGAAAATTATTGACCAGCTGCGGGATAACTGTCAGATTTTCATTTCCTTGGTGGCTAAGAGGGAAGACAAAGTGATCGGTCACATTCTTTTCACGCCTGTGCAGATCATTACACCTGATCAAAGAGCTTTAACCGGCATGGGACTTGCCCCTTTGGCTGTTATGCCTGAATTCCATGGTCGCGGGATTGGTACTGCTCTTTGTCGGGAAGGTATTGAGAGAATCTCAATGCTCGGGTATCCATTTGTAGTTGTTTTAGGGCATTCAGGATACTATCCCAAATTTGGTTTTAAACCCGCTAAACAATACAATATTACCTGTTCTTTTGAGGATGTTCCGGAAGAAGCCTTTATGATCCAGGTATTTGATGCAGAAATTATGAAAACTGTAACTGGAACAGCCTATTATCGTCAAGAGTTTAATGAAATTACCTGAAAACCTAGATTTTAGGAAAGGACATTCAATGGAAACGATGAAAGCAATTGAAGCACGTCGGAGTATTCGTAAATTCAGGCCGACACCTGTATCGCAAGATATTCTTCAAAAGATATTGCGAGCAGCAACTTTGGCTCCTTCAGGCAAAAATAAGCAACCCTGGAAGTTCTATGTCGTTCAGGGTGAGAAACGACAGGAGATGGTCGATATCATGTGGAAGGGGATCCAACGGTTGGAAGGTAATGGCATCAAAACCGGCAGTGCTAAGTTCACCAGAAAAACAATGGAAAACGCCCCCGTGACAATTTTCGTTTTCAATCCTACCAGCAAACACCCACTTTTAAAACGAGACGTACTTGAAATATATTCAGATATCGTTGATGTCCAATCGATTGGCGCAGCCATCCAAAACATGCTGTTGGCTGCAATGGAATTTGACTTGGGAACCTTGTGGATATGTGATATCTTTTTTGCGTATAAGGAACTGTGTGATTGGATTGGTGAGAAGGGGCAGCTGATAGCAGCTATCTCATTGGGTTACCCGGATCAATCTCCTAACGCTCGCTCACGTCATCCAGTCGACGATGTGGCAGTATTTATTAACTGAATGATAGCAAATAAAGGGGATATTCTCTTCTTGACAACAGTATACCATTCGGTATAATACATTCCTATGGATAATCGTGGACAATTACTGGATTGTGCTCTGTCGCTGTTCAGCCAGCGTGGCTATGATGCTGTCGGTGTGCAGGAAGTGGTAGAAGCTGCAGGGGTGACCAAACCCACACTCTATCATTATTTTGGCAGTAAACGTGGTTTGCTTGAAGCGCTGTTAAAACAGGAAGCCGGGAAACTTCTCGCTGTGATAGCAGAGTCTGCAAAATATCATGGCGACCTGGTTTTGACATTGGAGAATATCACCAGAGCTTTCTTTCAAGTGGCAAAAGAGACCAGCAGATATTATCGTATGCAGGTGACCCTGTTTTTTTCACCTCCTGAGAGTGAAGCCAACCAGGCTATTCAACCTTATATGCGGCAGCAAGCAGAAATCTTAGAGAACGTTTTTATTAAAGCATCAGAGGAGCACGGGAATTTAAGTGGACGACATCAGCGTTATGCTGCTGGCTTTCTGGGTGAGATCAACGCTGTAATTGGTCTCAATCTTAATAACAAGCTGGATTTGACAGGGGAAGTTGTCTATCAGATCGTCCATCAATTCATGCACGGCATCTTTAGTTGATGAGCCAACAAGTATTTTGTTCGAACTGAGAGTATACCAATCGGTATACTCTAATATAATAAGGAATTTGATATGATGACACCTCAATGGACAAAAGAGTCCATTTTCTATCACATTTATCCTTTGGGTTTGTGTGGTGCCCCAGAATGGAACAACTTAGCTTCTCCAGTGGTTCACCGCCTCGAGAAACTAATCCCCTGGCTGGATCACATCCAATCCCTGGGTGCGAATGCAATATACCTAGGGCCTGTATTTGAGTCTTCAAGTCATGGTTATGACACGATTGATTACTACCAGGTTGATCGTCGATTGGGTGATAACGATACCCTCAAACGTTTCTCAGATGAAGTTCATCAACGCGGGCTGCGTTTAGTGCTGGATGGCGTATTTAATCATGTTGGACGGGAATTTTGGGCATTTAAAGATGTTCAGCAGCTTGGCGAGAACTCTGCTTATTGTGAATGGTTTCACAACCTGCGATTCAACGATGTCAGCTCGATGGGTGATCCCTTTACTTATGAGAGCTGGCAGGGGCACTATCGATTGGTGAAATTAAATTTATCTCATCCAGATGTTCGAAAGCACTTATTTGATGCTGTTGCGATGTGGATAGAGGAATTTAAAATTGATGGGCTGAGGATTGACGCCGCGGATTGCATCGATTTTGATTTCCTTCGAGGGTTGCAGCAATTTACAAAGTCAAAACGACCAGATTTTTGGATGTTGGGCGAGGTTGTTCATGGGAATTATCGCGATTGGGTCAACCCTGAGACGCTGGATTCGGTGACAAATTATCAATGTTATAAGGGAATGTATTCAAGCCTGGTGGAAAAGAACTATTACGAAATTTCACATGAGATAAATAGACAGTTCGGGTATGAGGGCATATATAAGGATTTATTTTTATATAATTTCGTGGACAATCATGATGTTGACCGGGCCGCCAGTAAATTTAGTGACCCAGCCATGCTTTATCCCTTATACTTGCTGATTTTCACCATGCCGGGTATCCCCTCGATCTATTATGGCAGCGAATGGGGAATTAAAGGGGAAAAGGGTCCCTGGTCAGATGGCAATTTGCGACCAGAGCTTGATCTCAATCAAATAAACATCCAAGGACAGACTGAGCTTTTAAAAGTAATTATGCGTTTGGTGGCATTGCGACAGGGATCAAAAGCACTAAGCCTAGGTGAGTATAAGCCGATTCATGTGGACCACCAGCAGTTTGCTTTCTTGCGTCAGTTTGAAGACCAAAAAATGTTTATTGTTTTGAACAGCGACACTGAGGAAGTTGAATTAACCCTGGATTTACACTGGAAAACGGGAATTTTGATTGATCACTTGAATGCAGAGACAAAATTTTACCTGAAAAACAATCGTCTCACGTTGAGTTTACCGCCAGCCTGGGGGCGAGTGATGTCAATTGAGTAAAAAGAATTCATAATTCACATACTTTCAGGAAAGCAGCCGCCATTTTCTATGACATGTGCCCCAGTGTTGGCGTTTTGAAAACGGCAAATAGGGTTGATGCTTAAAGCATATCCTGATTGTTTGACCCAACGCCCCAGTCGGGACAGCTCATTCAGGGCTTCTTTTACAGCGACTCCCTCTACAACGCCAAATCGATAGATGAAATACCCTGGATTGTCCTCAAGGTAATCCAGGATGGAATCCCAGGCGTTTAATAGGGCATCGAGATCGTTATCATGATAAATTTCTTTGAGGGGACGGATTGGTAAATGAAGATTACGCACCAGGACATCCATCATGGTTGGATTGTACAGAAACCGTGCATAGGCAGACCCATGCTTAATCTGCACATCCTCTGGGTGGGGGATTAATGTGCTGTTTGCGAAGATTTTTGTCTCAAGTTGATAGGTTTCATTTATACGATTCCGAAACCTGTGAAGATCTTCTTCTGGGACCAAGGCGTTAACATTCTCCATAATCATGTTTGCTGCATTCTCAAGGTTCGCCTTAATCGATAGATTGTTATCAGCCAATGTCACCGGTGGGATGGTTTCTCCAACATTCATATCCAGTTTTGGGTATTGAAGCTTGAAGGCTTTTTCAAGGCCTCCCTTGATGCCGCCGAAACCTATTGGAATGATTGGTGCCTTGGAGCGATAACTCAACCATGCAACACCTGTTTGAGCCTGCATTTGAGCGGGGGACCATGTGCCTCCCTCTGGAAAGATACCCAAGATGCTGTCTTGATTCAGCACTTCCAATCCCATTTGAAGTCCTTTCCGATCCAGGTTTCCTCGGTTGATCGGAATAAAGCCATAGCTATTGGCAATAAAGGCATAATTGGGGTCGAAAGGGATATCCCCATTCCCTAGAAATTCCACCACGCCGGGGCAGTAGACCGCCATCATCACAGCTTCAAGGACAGCGACATGGTTTCCAGCCAGGATCACGGGGCCTTTATTAGGCAGCTTTTCCCGACCGTTGACCGTTACATTCGCCAGTAAGGCTAATAAAACTTTGCCCAGCGTGGTCATGCTCTTGCGAATCAGGACCCGTCGGGGGTATTTCACGTTATAAAATAGTTCTTCATAGGTTTTCCAATAATCAATGTACCGATGTACTGCTGGGCTGTGTTGAGTGGGGCTGGAGCGATAATCATGGCGATGTGCTCATACGAACACGCAACAGGCATCATTATATTTCATAATTGTCTGGATGGGGCTTCCCGTCGGATTGATACCACAATAGTTAATATGAAGTTTTTTCCTTGGTCGAAAACCGACTCGCCAAAGTATAATGATTTGCATAAAGATGTTTCTAATTTATTATGGAGCGCTATCGCAGATATTAGCAGAGTAGGCCATTGATATGAATTTTTCAAAGATCAACTATCAGAGTTTCTTAGGTAAGCTTCTACGCCTACCGCTGCGCCTGATCCCTAAAAAGATGGTTCTGCCCATCCTGCAAGGCAGTCTGCGCGGCAGAAAATGGATCGTCGGTGCTGGCGAACACGGCTACTGGCTGGGAAGTTATGAAATCAACAAACGAAAGGCTTTTGAGCGCGAGATCACGCCAGGGGCTGTTGTATATGATATTGGAGCCAACGTGGGCTATTTCAGCCTTTTGGCTGCGATTCTGGCCGGGGAGGAAGGCAAGGTGTACGCCTTTGAACCCCTGCCGCGCAACGTTATGTTTCTGCGCAAGCATGTGGAATTAAATCAATTGGATACGATTGAGGTGTTCGAAGCGGCCGTCTCAGACCATGCCGGTGAAGCCAGCTTTGATTTGGGTTCCAGTACAGCCATGGGTCACCTGGCAGATACCGGAAAACTCAAGGTTCAGATGGTGTGTTTGGATGAGCTGCTGTCTGATGGTCAATTACGTCCACCGGATTACATGAAAGTGGATGTGGAGGGGGCTGAATTTATTGCTTTAAGCGGAGCCAGAAATCTGCTTGCTGAATACCATCCAATCTTATTTTTGGATACGCATAACCGTGAAGCTCACCAGGAGACCATTCGCTTGCTAAAGGATCTGGGATATCACTTTGATGTGCTGGATGGGAAACAGATAGAAGAGACCAAAGAACTGGTTGCAAGATCGACCTGATATTACGAAAAATTTTTATTAAGAACCGATCAATAAAGGGAGATTACCACGTACTAAAGCCGGGAGACATAATGTCTATTCAAAGGGGGTAAGCGTGAGCGGTGGAACTGCCGAGAGTGCACATATCACGGTCACGATTACAGGACAGCAGCAGACTTCAGAAGAAGGTACTGCTGTAGAAGCTTCACCGACAGCAACGACAACAAGACCACCATTAACGCCCACGTTCACCCCCACGCCAAAGACACCGACCGTCACACCAAGCCCCACTCCGATTTTGGTGGAATATGCTGAAGTGTGGATTTATATCTTGCCATAGTGAGACAGTAAAGCCAGGAGGTAAATGATGAAGTGCCCAAATTGTGGGAAAGGGGTTCCAGACTATGCCAATGTGTGTGGTTACTGTGGACATGTTTTCTATAAGAAGACGCATCAGATAGTCGATGCTGCAAATGTTTCATTGAGGGAAAAAGGAATTCCTCCTTGACTGAAGTGGGTAATTGCTGCTGGAGCAGTATTTTTCGTCGCTATTCTTATCATAATTGTGGTAAATGCCATCAGCCGTAAACGTACTCAAGCATTGATTGATGCTGTGCCGGTGGGCAGCTATCCTGACGGCGCCAGCCCTTACGGAGCGTTAGATATGGCGGGGAAACGTATATGAATGGGTTACTGATTGGTACAATAATAGTTATTATCGCCAAGTGGGGAATGTCAGCAACCCTTTGGGTCCTGGAAATGGGGATTACAGCCTTTTGCGAGGGGCTGGTTGGGACAGCGTTGCAGAGAAGTTAAGGGATTCGTATCGTGGCTGGTTTTTGCTGAACGGTAATAATCTCAGTGTTGGATTTCGATGTGTTCACTCCCCTTAAACGCCACATCAAAAACTAAGTTGTTAAATCCAAGCATGATTGTCTAAGGGTTCTTCTGCTTCAACGAGTGATTAGATGTTCTCGATTATCTTCAGAGATAGTTCATAGTATGCCTCTTCACCAGGGGTGAGAGTGCGAGGCAATCCTTTTCCTGCGAGATCTTCCCATTGAGCCATGGCATGGGTGCCCGGCTCTAGACCGCATACATATTCACCTTTCCCCATCATTTTCCACTGTGTCAGAACCGGCATCGTGTCTGCCGTCCACTGCAGACGGATGCCGAACTGAAGGTCTGGATTGTAAAGTGCAGCTACTGCGAATCCATCGGAGTCAACTTTGGGGTAATGAAAAAAGACCTGCTCCTCATAGCCGGCATTTGGCGTCTCAAAACAAGCATGATCAGCTAATCCTGCCGCAGCCACAGGAGTGCGTGGTTCAACTTTTTCATCTTCAATGATCAGATGGCTGGCAGGGCTGACGATTGGAAAACCAATATTGCAGTGATAGAGCAGGCTGTGCGGCGTAGGTTGACTTCCTTCGTTGAGGACGGTGTCCTTAAGTATCAGCTGTTTACTACCCAGGGTAGACTCGATACGGCGTTTCAGCAGTAAATTCTCTCCAAACAGGATGGACTGCCGGATCTCTCCCTCGACGATCAACATATAATCTTCTCCCTGCCATTCCTGCCACATGCGCAAGTTGTCAGCCGGGATGTGAGCGATCCGTCCATGCAAACCGTGGGATTGCCCCTTGTATTTATCGGGAGCACCGATGTGCATCAACCCGCAGGTGGTCAACAGCCCTCCGCCAAAGGTGCGCAGCCATCCCAATCCATCAGGTTCATAATAAGAAGGTGTTCCAAGCGCTGGATGCTGCCAGGATACAGGTTTATCATTAAACCATGCAGGACCGATATCCAGTGAACGATCAGGCCAGATCGTAAAGCGCAGACCACTCCCAGTTAAGACATCAATGCCACGCATCCCCTTTACTTTCCCGTGGTCGTAAATAAAGGGACGCATCCCTCCTATGGAAGATAATGTGCTGGTATATGCGGTTAAATCATCCTTTGAATAATGTTTGTTCCATAATGTGGGCATTTACACCTCCGATGAATGTAATTATGAATGAGAATGTGCTAAATTGCAGTTAGAGCACAAAGAATAGAATGTTGTGTATTGCTGAAAATTGGGTTTTATCAACTTCTATTCTATACTATTTTTCACCTGACAACCTTTTGTATGAGCGGATGCAAACTTGCCGGGACATAATTTTGATTGATCCTTCCGAAAGAACGTTTCACGTGAAACATTATTTATTCAACATTTAGATCGAACATAACCAGATTTCGCGGCTATACTAGAATTAGCTTTGTAATGAAGGCTGTTTTCGTGATGGTTTCACGTGAAACAATCCTTTGGATTGGTCTGTGACGAGAATTTCTCAGCATTTGGAGGGAGGATGCACTATCGGATTATTGTATGTAACCTGCAAACCCTTGGGAATATCGACGGGGATGAGGTGGTTGCGGCGATTACACAATCAAATTACCATACCTTGTGTGAACAGTATGGGTTGAACACGGGGCTGGTCGAGACTGGCATGATGGCGCTGGAAGTGGCTGCTGTAAGACGAAGCTTAGCACCTTTTTTTGCCCTTTATTATCTTCCTAACAGACAGCAACCGATTATTGTAAATGAATGGGATATCCGTGAACCTGCAGGGGAAGAATGGCTTGAAAGCCTCTTAATAGAAGCACCCTCTCGGGAAGTTGAAAAGCATCTGCGCTGTGCTCGTTTCATCGTCGCCATTGAGCTTAGCTCAACCCAACTTGAAGATCTGGGAGGATTGCTGGCTTATGAATTGGCGCGTTGGGCAGTTGAGCGGGGGCATGGGTTGATAAGGGGGCTGGATGGTGTATGGTACCGCTTAAATGATCACAAGGCATTTATCCCTGTTAGGGGAGCCTTGTTCAAGACGGATCATTCCAGAATCGAATAATCTCAGGGCTTATTTAAGGTGACCGTCACGGCCTCGAGGTGATTTCGCCAGAAAAGCTATCGCGCGACCCTTCTGTCCATCCATCACCAGTTCGAGATGGCTGTTGGGTTTATAATCGCGAACTTTGATCAGACGCAATCTCTTAAACAGGGCTGGCGAAGCCTCAATCCATTCAGCCAGACGGTTAGGGGTGTTATAGAAGAAGTCCCGGTTGAAGTAATTCTCACCGATGTAGATCGCCAGGGGGAAGATTTCACCTTCCAGAAGGTCTTGAAAGAAGTGCGTTCCCAGGGAAGGCTCTGAAGCTGGCCCGATTCCCTCACCTGAAAGCTCGATAAGTGCTTTGCTGTTGAATATATCAGCATAATCAACATGCACGCCCAGATCAGGATTGGATGTGCCCCAGCGCCCCGGTCCTACACAAATAAAACTCTCACCGCCCATGGCCGCATTTAATTTTCCAATGGCTCGCTCAAGTTTCGTCCGGGCAGATTGGGTGGGCAAGCTGAAATAGCTTTCTGGTGGAACAAACAGCACGTAATTGATTTCCTCGAGCCATCCTCCGGTCACCATGATGCTGGAGGTAAAAATAACCTGCTCTTTGGGGAGGTTCGTCGGCAATTCAACCCGGCTTCCTTCTTTAATATAGCTCAGGGGGCGACATTGGATGAGGGAGATTTTGATGTCTGGTTTGCCGTTGTTTTCGATTACATCCGCTACAAACTCAACATCGACGGGTGATTCGTAGGCCTTCTCAAGAATATTGAGTAAATATCGCATGCGTTCAGCAAAAGGGGTTCGTCTCAACAAATCCTCGAAAGTCAGGATCAGCTGTGTTGGTTCAGCGTCCACCAAGCGAGAACGGATGGAGCGGAAATAACCTTCTTGATCTATTTGAGCCAGGTAGCGCAAGGGAGGATAGTTGCCGTTCAGAACCTCGTGGATTGGCAGCGTTTTCATGAGGTTGTCTTTTAGATCGATCAGGTCAACAAATTGTTGAGAATAGCGGCGGATGGATCTAACCGTGTTGGAGGGGCGCAGCGTTGGGTGGCTGAGGGCAACCAGTCGGGGGTAATCATTTCCAACCCGATCCACAGCGCGCGTCCCAAGTCCCCAAACCAAACGGATAAAGCCGTCTTCAGATCTGATTTGAGGGGACCACCTGTACTGGTTATGGCTGAAAGCTACCCCAGACAGGTCAGGCATATAATAGTGATCAAATTGATTCCCCTCAACGACCTGGATCAAAACGGCCATACGTTCGTCGTAATCTTGAAGCCCACGTCCTCGCCGATATAACAGGGCATTTGGATTGAGAGTGGATGCATAGATTCGGGCAATGGCATGGGTGAGGGCTTTCAGGTTTTCTTCCAGGCTTCCCTGGTTGGGGCAAAAGATGCTTTCGTATTTACCGGCGAAGGCTGTCCCAAAATTATCCTCCAACAAACTGGATGAGCGTACAATAAGGGGTTGCTTCCCCACAGAGGTCAGCAATGTTTCAAGCCGTTGGATCACGCTGGGAGGAAATTTGGAGTGATCGTAATCATTGACAATTTTGGGATAATCACGGCGCATTTCATCTTCAGATTTGTATTTTTGATCGTTCCAATGAATCAGGTTGTTCACCGAAATAAAGGTGTACATGAGGTCCGAACCCATATAATAAGATTCGGGAGTGCGGATATTATTGCGCACGTCATCCCGAGCACATCCTTTGAGGATGAGCGCAGCGAGCAGCATACCGGCTGCTTTACCACCGATCCGACCATGCCCGATCTTATGCAGGTGAACTTCCATGAGATCGGATATAGTGAACCAGTCACGGGCAATGTTAATATAACGCAGCTGGTCGCTGATCATATTGCGGATCAGAACAACTTTGATCTCCCGCAAGCGCGCTTCCATGGGCTTTCGTTCAGCTGGCGGCAATTTTTCAATCATCATCCCCTGGTTAAATAACATCTCTTGGGGGGCTACTTCAGGATTGAACTCAAACAAGGCTTCGTGGCTGGTTACGCCGCGTTCGTTAAGAACTTCTTCAATCAATTCATCGATCAACTCAAAACTTAAATGGTGGCTGAAATAAAAATCCGTCAATTGGTCACGTAAGAATGCTTTTCGGCGCTCCCAAACCTCAGCGGGTTCTTCTATTTGGGGGTGTTGCAGACCCTCTCTCTCTTGTGATTGGATTGATTTTCGGATCACTTCCTGTTCAAAAGCTTTCTGGTCCAAGAAACCTTGTCGGAACAATTCTCTTCGCATCAGGTCCCTGATGCGCGTGGAAAGAATCGGATATTGTGATAATAAGAGGAAGATACTCAAGAGTCTGTCAGTAGCACTGGGCGGAAGGGTCATCTGGAAAACACCTTACTTACTTGGGTTGTTCAATAATTCTAATTGAAATTTGTGAAATTGGGAGATAGAGGGTGTTAAAAAATAAAATCAATTTTTGATGAATTTTGCGGACTATGATTCAATAAGAGAAATTATCAATCAGCGAGGTCAAGATGGCAAAGAGACGATTTATCAATACACGGGATCAATCCTTTTTTGGCAATTGTATCTATGATCAGGTTGTGCCTGAGGATCATTTTTTATGTTTACTTAATCAACTCATTGATTGAGATCGTTTCATGGTGAAGCTCCTTAATTTATATGGAGATGTTGAAGAATACGGGGGTCCTCCTTTTAACCCCACGAAAATCCTCAAAATGTGCTTACTCACCTAAATTTCTGATCTTTTTAAGCTTCAGACGGAAGTATTTGTTAATTAGAATCTATCTGCAAAATATTTTGTTGGATCGTGATTGGATCATAGAGCGCCAGACCATTCAACGTTGTCCGTCTTTCGAGAAAGGCTCACAAAGCAAGGCAAACTGGACATATTTGAGGACTTATTGGCAGCAATCATAAAAATGGTAGCGTAATTTAGGATAGCGTTTGGGAGTATTCAGATTATTGACAGTGTACACAGTGAAGTCGAGGAATCTGCGTGATTTTTGGAATATGAATCTGGCATTTGGTTTGTACTGGTTTATAGACGTTGTCTCGTCCCGGCCTAGCGCAAGTAACACAAACCGTTAGGAGGCGGAGGTCAAACCTCTTCCAGGTTAAAAGAATTAGGAAACCACCAATGACTAACTATCTTATATACTTTGTAAAAAATTCGTCTCAAAAGACATAACGCCTTTTTATTAGCCTTACAGACCTCTTCGCTATTCTATTCGCCTGCTTCCCAAGAACTCATCTCTTCCGAGGATGAATGATACTTTTCTTCTGCTTTTTCGCCTTCTTATTATTTTATTCATTGAACTACAGAATGCCCATCATTCAAATGGATAAATTAAATTTGCGCCTCAGATTTGGTATCTTCCAATGGAAAATTCCGCTGATTAACTTCGAATCAGTAGGTTGGGCGTTTGGGTCGCACCGGGAGCGCCAAATATGGTGTTAAGCAAACCATACCCCCCATATATAGCGGCATTACAATTACGGCTGCTACTTCGAATCATCCTTTTCCGATATGATTCCTTCGCATTGCATTGGAGGAGCAGGCATTCATTTCGCATATATTGACGGAAGGTATCGGGCAATAGTCAATTTCCTCGAGTATTTCAGAGTTGTTATACAACTAAAGATCAAGAAAGGACCTATCCATGACAGCACCTTCTCGACACAACGTCCAGAAGAAGTAATTCGTTTGATCAATGAACTTGTTGTATAGTAAGATTCTTTTAGGGGCACATCTTAATAATTGAATTAGCGCGATCTGATGTTCAATCCGTCTGTTGAATAAACAGATTTCTGAAGGGATTCCAAAATATGAACCGCTCAGATAATGTCAATGAACTCCTTGTACCGATTTTCAATCAACTGAACATCCCTATGAGTATCGGGCTGGAAGGATGAGATCGTTGCTGAATTTTTGACCATTTTTCTTATATCACTCAGGCTGAAGTCGTCGAAGTGTGAAACCAATTGGACTCCGATATTTCCAAGTGATGTAGCTTCCTTAGGTCCTGACACAACACGTTTCCCAGTCAGGTCAGCCGTCAATTGGTTTAAATAGTTGTTTTGAGAACCGCCACCTAAAATGTAAATACAGGGGTAATCATTTCCGGTGACTTCCTGTATCTGTTCGATCGTGCGACGGTAGGTAAATGCCAGCGAAGCATAGGTTGAAGCAACGACTTGTTCAATAGACCCATCACTACTCTTCATCAGGCTCATAATTGCAGAAATCATGTTCTTGGGATTGAATAATTCAAATGAATTCGGATCAAACAAGCGTGGCGTATCACGATAGGCTCTCGCGAATGCAACGATTTCGTCCCACGAGTATTTTTTTCCATCCAGTTCAAGATCTCTCTTGATCCCCTGGGGAATATGCATACCCGCGGAATTTTTTAATAATGTGATTGAGTTGAAGACTCCACCTTCATTCGCAAAATCGCGGTCAAACACCTTCTGACTAATAATCGGTTCCTGAAGTTCAGTTCCAATCAAAGACCAGGTCCCGGAGCTGATGAATAAGAAATCCTTATCTTGTGTTGGAACAGCTGTAACCGCGCTCGCAGTATCATGTGATGGTACACAGACAACTGGACACGCCGGGATGTGCAACTCTTCTGCAATGGAATCCTTGAGCATTCCTATCACTTCGCCATGCTTTTTTAATGGCTTTAGCATACTTCGTGATAAACCGAAACGGTCAATAACTGCTTGAGAATAACTCTTGCTTCTCACATCCAACAGTTGTGTTGTGCTGGCAATTGAAAACTCCGTGAATTTTTCACCGGTAAAGAAATACGCGAGCAGATCAGGGATCATAAGCAGGTGTTGGGCGATTCCAAACAGATCCGGCATAATCCGCTTGATCCCAGTTAATTGGTATAGGGAATTGATGCGATTGTTCTGGATACCCGTTTGCTCAAATACCCAGCGTTTTTCCGTATCCGAGAGCCCGGATAATTCCTCTTCACCAATGGAATTACGATAGCAGAGCGGGTTTGCCAACAAATAACCGTTTCGATCCAGAAAACCAAAATCGATTCCCCAGGTACAAATCCCGATCGAGTCGATCTTTCCAGCTCGATTTACAGCCTCTTTTAGACCTTGTTTTAATCCATCGAAAACATGCAGGATGTCCCAGTAATACAAGCCATTCACATTGATCGAGTTGTGTGAGATTTGGTTGATAACCTCTGTCGTCGTGCGTGTTCCATCGAATTGCCCTAACACTGTTCGAAATGAAGAATTCCCACAATCAAACGCAACACAATTGATCTTTTTCATTGATGATGGCATCACTATTCCTCACAAATGGATTTCTAAAGTGTATTTGATTCGCCCAGGTACGAAGAGTAGATGTATTGAGATGGTACTATTGCTCCTCGGGAAAGTACAGGTCGACAATGGACGCGTTCACTCCAGGGTATCCAATCATAGGCAGGTTTCTTGTTTTCATGGTGTTCTCGAGATTTTGCACATCTTCCCGCGTCAGCACATTGATCTCCCCGACAGCCAAAGCCTGCAGAATGGATATGGAGCTAACCTCGAGGATATCCACCAATTGCATGGTCCTGCGAATGTCGGAACTACTTAGAATTGTCAGGCCATGGTTCGCCATGAGAAAGGCGTTGTACTTCTTAATAAAGGGGTCAAAGTTGTCGGCAAGCTTCTGGGTTAGAGGTTCGTCGTATGGAACAAGCGGAACCGGTCCCACCTCCGCCACGGTCTCAGGAAACACCGGTTTCATCAGCCAGTTGGTTCCTTTAAGGATAGTAAAGGCGTTAGTGTAAGGCGGGTGACAGTGGATAACAGACTTGATATCCGGCCGATCACGGTAGAAGTTGAGGTACATGGGAACTTCTCCGGTTGGCTCGCGCGTCCCCTCCACAGTCCTTCCCTGCAGATCGATGAAGACTACATCCTTCTCTGAGACATCAGACTTCGTCACACAGGTTGGGGTGATCAAAACCAGGTTTTCTTCCAGCTTGTACGAGAGGTTGCCCCCCTGGCTGGTAACATATATCCGATCTGCCAGACTTTTGCAAACCTTGATAAAGTCCCGGACCTCATTGGAGTATTTATGTAAGTAGCTCATGAGATTCGGTTAATCTCTTTATTCTTGATAGTCTGGTACAGATCGTATGCCTTCTCTGGCTTTTCTTTTCCGTGCACGATCGCCTTGACCGCTTTCATCATCCCCAACGGGGAATCGGATTGGAAGATGTTTCGTCCCATATCCACACCGGCAGCCCCCTGGTCGATTGCCTTATAGGCCATCTTCAGCGCATCCAGTTCAGGCTGTTTCTTTCCGCCGGCAATTACAATCGGTACCGGACAGGCTGCCGTCACTGTTTCGAACCCCTCATCCACATAGTAGGTCTTAACATACTGGGCACCCATCTCGGCACAGATGCGGGTAGCTAAGCGGAAGTACCTGGCGTTGCGCTCCAGATCCTTGCCCACCGCAGTGACAGCCAAGGTAGGAATTCCATAACGCAGACCTGCGTTCACCAGCCTTGTCATGTTCACCACAGAGCGGGACTCGAACTCTCCACCGATGAACACCTGGATGGCCGTAGCGCACACTCCCAGCCGGATGCAATCCTCCATATCCATGGCGAGCTGCTCATCAGAAAGCTCCTTGAGAATACTCGGGCCACCAGATGCTCTTATTACAATCGGCGTGGTGACAGACGGCGGTACGATAGAGCGCAGAATTCCCCGGGTACACATCAGCACATCAGCTTCCGGCACCAAGGGCAAAATGCTCACATCAATCCGCTCCAGCCCAGAGGTTGGACCCTGGAAATAACCGTGATCGACGGCCAGCATCACGGTGCGCCCGTCATCTGGGTTAAAGATGCGGGCTAATCGGTTTTTCATTCCCCAATCCAGCTCAGTCGAACCTTTCAAGAAGAAAAGTTCTCCCTTTTGGGGTAAATCCTCGTAATAGTTTTTTCCTTCATTATCTGCTTCAGGCATAATGTGTTTGCTCCTAAATAAATACTCGTTGCGTTATTTTGATCGCCGAGTTCATTTTCCAGATCATTCCTTCTTCGTATTAATCAGATATTTAAAATCTTCCAGGGTCAGTCCGTTGGCTTCAATTTCATCCAGGATCAACTCGGTGGCCCAGCGGGCGCCATCGCCGACCACGGCGCAGCAGCCATCTTCCCGTTCATGGGCTCCTGCGTCCCTGAACATCTGTTTCTGTTCATCATCCCGCAGGTCAAAAGCACGGCCATAAATCTTCTTATGGATACCACCGCAGATTACTGTTCCGTATTTCTCCATGAATTTGTCATGCAGGGCTGCTCCCATCCGGAAAGAGACATATTTATCCTTCCTGCCCTGTACTGTGGCCTCCTCTTCCCGTGTCCGTCCGAAGAGCATGCTCATGGCAATGATCCCACCGGAAACACCTCCACAGTTACCATCAATACACTCCCCCGCTCCTCCGGCCAGACCGCTGGCTGACTTGTAAACAATATCGTTGCGAATTCCCAGTGCATCCTGAACCGCTGCAAGGGCACATTGAGCGCATCCCCTGACGTCGTGCTCTCCTTCAAATCCCAACCTGTATGCTTTTTCTAAGATTTCCTTTTTGTTCATTTCTTCCTCCATTAAAAATATATTTTTATATGCTCAGATGTGACGAGCCAATCAATAACTCTCTTATTTATAGGTAGATCCACCATCAACAATGATGTTCTGGCCGGTGATAAACCCGGCATAATCTGACGCCAGGAACAGCACCAAATAGGCCACGTCCTGCGGCGTACCAAAACGCCCGATAGGAATACGGTCGATGTACTTGTTCCGCTTCTCCAGATCTGGTTCCTTGTCCTTTAAAAGATCCGTTTCAATGAGAGCGGGCAGTACCGCGTTCACGGTGATTCCCTGCGGCGCCAACTCCTTTGAAAGGGCTCTGACCAACCCATTAATACCTGCCTTGGCCGCGGAGTAGGCAGCTGATCCCCCACCTCCTGTGATAGAACCCGCAGATCCGATATAGATGATTCTTCCCGCACTTTGTGCGATCATGTGCCGGCAGGCGGCATGAGTTATGTAGAAGGCACCACTCAGGTTAACATCGATTCCGCTCTTCCATAAATCCGGGGAAAGATCCTGAACCTTCGATGGTTTGGTGTATCCGGCACTGTTGACCAGAATATCCAGACCGCCGAAGCGGTCCAGTGTTTTCATACACAAACGTTCCATCTCCTCCGGAGAGGTGACATCTGCGGCAATGGAATCAAAAACACCACCAAAATCCAGTATCTCCTGTTCAACCTGCTTCAGACCTTCAATGTCCTTATCAAACGGGAGATAGTCGATCATTACATTTGCCCCGCTGGAGGCAAATAAAACACTGATAGCTGCGCCAATACCTCGGCTGCCGCCAGTAACAATTACTGTTTTTCCCTTGAAATCCAAATGCATTGATATTGCTCCAGTGATGTTTATTGGTTGTTTTCTTGATTGGCGATAAGAAGCTCAATGCCCCGATCGACAAGTATATTGCGGTACTCTTTAGATAAACCGTCATCAGTGATAATCGTATCGATATCAGCGAGTTCGGCAAAATGGGTGACGCTGATATTACCGAACTTCGTCGAGTCGGCGACCAGTATGATATGCTTGGCAGAACGGATCATTTCTCGCTTGATGGCCGCCTCGTAATCAAAAAAGGTTGTCAAACCCATTTCAGGATCGAAACCACCGGTGGAAAGAAAAGTCTTATCAGCGCGAATGTTGCGTATCAGTTCGAGGTTTTCGATACTATGGAAAACATTCGAATCTCTGTGGAATAAACCACCCAGCAGAATCAGGTTGGCTTTATTTCGTGGATAGAACTCCATAGCATTTGTGAATGTGTAACACAGCACAGTGATCGGAAGCTCTGGGTTTAGATTTTTCGCGACAAACGGGGTCGTGGTACCGGAGTCCAGAAATATTGTCTCGTGCGGTCGAACCAGGGAAGCCGCCTTAATCCCAATCAGGTTTTTTTCCCGGGTGTTCCTGGTGAGCTGCTCCTCGAGAATGTACGGATATCTCACGCTTGTGTTCAGGTCCTGCAACACGGCTCCGCCATGGGTCCTATTGATAATTCCCTGCTGCTCAAGGGCATCCAGGTCGCGTCGGATCGTCATTTCCGAGACGCTCATCAATGACGCAACTTCCTTTACAGAAACCTCGTTTTTCTGTATTAACAGATTAATAATGTTTCCAAGTCGCTTTTTTTGCCTGTATGACATAAAAGTCCCAAATTCCGCTCATAATACGCACAAATTATTGTTTATTGGTGCGTTTTATGTTACTTATATTGTATATATAACATATTTCAAACATCTCGTCAATCTATTTATGTGCGGTGTCCAGGACATACTATACACTCTGGTTATCAAGAATATATCAGGTTAATATTATTCTTGAGCAAAAGACAAATTACACCTGAGGAGATAAGACAAAGTGAATCTTGGACACCATATTGATTATTAACAACTTCGGCAAATAAACTCAGCAGCAGCCAGACAAGCTCCTCGAATTATATGGGGGCGGTGCAGAGTGCAGACGTCCTCCTTTTAACCCTACACAAATCCTCAAAATACGCTTATTGGCCTATTTTTATGATCTTTCTGAATGCCAGACAGAAGTATTTTGTCAATGAAAATCTACTTGCGAAATATTTTGTTGGATTGGAACATAGAGCACCAGACCATTCAACGTTGTCCGTCTTTCGAGAATGGCTCACAAAGCAAGGCAAAAAGGACATATTTGAGGATTTATTGGCAGAAATCATACAAATGGCTAAGCAATCTAGGATAGCGTTTGGGAGTATTTAGATTATTGATCGCGAAGCATGCCTCTGGCGAGTGTTCATAATGAAGACAATGTAAACATGACCAAAGATCAAGGCCGAAAGGACGGTGGCAAAGGTCCTCGTGACCCAGATGCAAAATGGGGGGCAAAGGCAAGAAAACGTCCAAAGATCAATAGGGCAGATATCCATCATGTGAAATATTTCTACCGTTATAAAGGACACATGAGTATGAATGTGGAAAACAATCTGATCACCAGCCTGGAGGCGACCTCTGGGGAAGCTTAAGATGGGCATCATTTCTGTTCCTTAGTGGATCAAGATATCGTCCAGAACATTCCTATAGACACCTATACGGCTGATCGTGGCTATGATGATGGTAACAATCATTTCTATTTACAACATAACAATCCGAATTCAGCGATATACTTGAAAGACTTTCGCACCAAAAGGAAAGATCCCAATAAACAAATCTGGCAGGAAATGATCCAAACATGTGCTTACAAAGCAGGCTGCAAAGAGCGCTATAAAATCGAATGCAAGTTTGGGGAAGCTAAACAAGGACATGGTTTAGGCCGATGTTGTTATCTTGAACTGCTTGGGGTTGGCGTTCAGGCCTATTTCACGGCGATCGTACTGAACCTAAAGCGGATGGTTAAGATGTTGATCGAGGTGGTTTAAAGAGAAAAAGTGCCTTAATTGCATAACAGGGGGTGAAATGTCGATATTGCCTGATAATGATGTGAAAGGAGGTTGAGAGGAGCAAATCAATCGATAGAATGATGGATGTTTAGGAGGTTTTTGGTTAATTTTATTAAGCCTTTCGGTTCAAGTTCTTTCCTGTTGCAATTTTCGATAATTAATCAACACCCTCAAGAAAACAAAAAAGGCACCTGCAGTGCAAGCGCCTTTTATCTTGTGAGTATGGATGTCCGTTAGCTGATATGCATGGGCATGATGATGTGTTTATAATGCTCATCACCCCGGGGATGAAGCAAGCCGGGGGTATTAGCGGCATTCGTTTCAAGCCAAACATTGTCCGATTTGATCACTTCTAATACTTCTCGCAAGAAACGCACATTGAATGCAACCAGCAATGGCACACCATCAACGGAGGCATCCACGAGCACTTCTGAGTTGCCGGTCTGCTCAGATTGGGCGGATATTTCCAGTGTGCCCGGGCTGGCTTCATCCGAATCTGGAATGATGTTTAACCGGGCTACGTTGGTCCCTTCCCTGGCGATGATCTCAGCCTGTTTGCAGGCTTTTAGCAGGCCACTGGTGGAAAGCAGGGTGTGTGTCTTAAAACTTGGAGGAATGATAGCACGGTAATCCGGGAAGCTTCCTTCGATCAATTGAGAAGCTAGCTCCAGGTTGTCCATATGGAAGATTACCTGACCCCTGTCAGGGGGGAAGGTCATGATCATGCTTTCATCACCGCTGCCGGCGATGCGTGCCAATTCTACCAGCGCTCTGGCAGGAATGATGGCTTCTATTGGTGGGGAAACGGGATTGGATATGTCATCTTCTCGAATGGAAATTCTAAATCCGTCAGTGGCTGCCATGGTGATATGTTCACCATCCAGCTTCAGCAGCACACCTGTCAAAACCGGACGGGCTTCATCCGTCGATGCGGCAAAGGCTACCTGCTGGACCATATCTTTGAATATGGCGACATTCAGCATGACGCCTTCTTCAAGGTTGGGCTCAGGTATAGGCGGAAATTCTTCTGCATCGATACCCTTTATGTTCGTCTCGGAGGTGCCGCAGCGCACATTTAAGGTTTGGGTGCTGTGGTCCAGGGTCAACGAAACCTTGTCGCTGGGGAGGTTGCTGACCAGGTCAGTGAAAGTACGGGCTGGCACAGTGATAGCACCCTCGCTCTCCACACGAGCGCTTACCCAACAGGTGATACCCAATTCCAGGTTTGTTGCGCTAAGGCGCAGCTGGCCTTCGTCGGTCTTAACCAGAATGTTTGATAGGACAGGCAGTGTACTACGGGGGGATACAGCTCTAGATACCATGTTGACACTATGAGCTAATTTTTGTTGGTTGACATTTACTTTCATTGGGTGTGCACCTCTCCTGTAACCTTATAGTGACAATATTATTCATCATCAAGTATACATCGAAGGCTGTTTTTTTTCCAGTTGCTAAGGGGATTGTGTTATATCTGAAAATCTCACTGAATTCTCTGTTGTTGACAGCCTTTAAGGGGTGAAGTATCCTTAATCACGCCCGGGTGGGACCGGCGCGGCGGAGCCCTACGAACCCCGTCAGGTCCGAGAGGAAGCAGCGGTAAGGAGGTGCCTCCGGGTGCCGTCGGTCATCCTGCCCGGGTATTTTTAAGAAGTTTGTCACCGGCAATTGTGTCCAATTGTATTTCAGGAAAAACAACAATTCATGAGCGAAAACACCCCCCCCATTTGCAATTATGAAGGCTCTGATTATCAAAAAAATTTCTGGGATGAAGGTGGGAGAGCCTATGAAGATGCTGTTGAGGCAATAGCAATTAAACGCTTACTCCCTCCCAGCGGTGACTTCATGCTGGAGTTAGGTGCAGGCGCGGGGCGCAATACCCTTCGATATGAGAACTATGATCGCATTGCGCTGCTGGATTATTCGCGTACCCAGCTGGTGCAGGCACGTGATCACCTGGGGGACTCGGAACGGTTCCTTTACATTGCTGCCGATGTGTACCACCTCCCCTTTGTTTCAGGACGGTTTGATGGGGCGACTATGATCCGGACACTTCATCACATGGCGAATCCCGCAATGGCGCTTGCTCAAGTTGCACGGGTGATGTCACCTGATGGAACCTTTATTCTTGAGTTTGCAAACAAACGCAACCTCAAGGCGCTGCTGCGGTATTTGTTTCGGAGACAGTCCTGGAGTCCTTATTCGCTGGAACCCGTGGAGTTCGCAACATTGAATTTTGATTTCCATCCCAAAGCCGTCAGACAGTACTTGATGGATGCTAACTTTACCATTGAAAAACAATTGAGTGTCTCTCATTTCAGGATTGGGTTATTTAAGCGGTATCTACCCCTTAAGCTTTTGGTGGGGATGGATGCTTTGTTGCAGCATACTGGACGATACTTACAGCTCAGCCCCAGTATCTTCACGCGTTGCCATGCTTCTAAAGCAAACCCAATAGCAGTTGAAAGCGATCTGTTTGTTTGTCCAAAATGTGGAACGGCGCTGGCGGGAATTGAACAAGATCTGAATTGTGAGAAATGTGGGACAACCTGGCCGTTCAAAGATGGGATCTATGACTTTCGCATGATCTTAAACTCCTAATTACCTAAAAATTCAATCAGTGAGTTAAAAAATAAATGTGACCACACGGTCACGTTTATTTTAATTGACCATGTAACGGTCCATGCCGGCCATTTGGACAACTTATTTGTTTACAAAATTTCAGCATTGAAATTTTGTAAAACCTATGATAGAATGGGTTCAACTTGTTGTTTTACTGAAAGATATAGGTGTTTTCTAATGCAGTTATTTGATGAAAGAAGTGCAATTGTTGAATATGGTCAAAAATTGATCACCAGCCACTTGACAACTGGTACTGGGGGAAACTTGAGCATCTATAATCGATCTAAGGGCTTGATCGCGATAAAACCCAGCGCAGTGGATTATTTCAAAATGCGTCCTGAAGATGTTGTGGTGGTGTCCCCTTCTGGCGAAACGGTTGAAGGGAAATTAAAGCCATCGATTGAAATTCGCTTTCATTTGGACTTGTTGAATTTTCGTGAAGATATCAACGCGGTATTGCATACTCACCAGGTTAATGCGACAACAATTGCCTGTATGAATTGGGAATTGCCAGCTGTACATTATTTGGTTGGATTTTCGGGCAACAAAGTGCCTCTAGCAAAATATGCGCCTATTGGTACACAGGCATTGTCGGATAATATTCTTGAGGCTATTGGGGATTATAACGCCTGTTTGATGGCTAATCATGGTTTGGTTACGGTCGGGACGGATATTGTAAGTGCCTTTAATGTTGCAGAAGAGCTTGAACTTGTTTCGAAACTTTATATTCAATGTAAGAGTATGGGTGAGCCAAAAATTCTATCAGACAAGGAGATGATCATTATCGGAGAAAAATTTAAGACCAGCGGACAACCACACAGCCTTTGATTCCAGATTTTCGATTGCGTTTGGCAAGAAGTTTGAAGTCATAGAAAAGAATCCAAACGATCAATTCTGTCCTGATGATTGGATTTTGAGAATTATTTTGTTGTCCCAAAAGAGTGATGTCGTGTTGGCTGTTACGTAAAGTATATTGATTACGAGAGATTTACCACTTATATAAAGGAGAAATGATGAAGAAAATGTTGTGGGTCCGTATTATTTCGGCGATCATGGTGCTATCCTTTTTAGCCGCATGTGGTCCAAAGAGTGCTGGAGAAGAGGAACCTTTTGAGATCGCCGTGGTTGTGAAAATAACAGGGATCCCATGGTTCAATGTAATGGAAACAGGTGTTGATCGTGCAGCAGGCGAGTTGGGAGTAAATTCTTATCAGACTGGGCCTGCTGAAGCAGATCCAGCAGCGCAGGTGAAAATCGTTGAAGACCTGATTTCTAAAGGTGTAGATGCCATTGCTGTGGTTCCCAATGATGCGAAGGCGTTAGAGCCAGTTTTTGAGAAGGCAAAAGAAGCTGGTATCGTCGTGATCACGCATGAGTCGCCCGATCAAGTAGGCACTGACTATGATTTTGAATTGATTGACAATGTGAAATTTGGCGAAGAAGCATTTGAACAACTGGTGAAGCACATGGGCGACAGCGGCGAGTATGCCATTTTCGTCGGTGGTCTGACAGTACCATTGCACAATTTCTGGGCAGATGTTGGGATTGAATATTTTGAGGAAAACTACCCCGATATGAAACTGGTCACCGAACGTATCCCTTGCGGTGAAGATCAGGAACTGGCGCGCCAGAAAACACTTGAGTTAATTAAGGCTTATCCTGATTTGAAGGGTATTGTCGGTTTTGGCAGCTTAGGTCCAATTGGTGCGGCACAAGCCCTGAAGGAAAAAGGCCTCACGGATCAAATTGCAGTTGTGGGCACCGTTATTCCCTCCCAGGCTGCGCCATACCTTGCAGAGGGTTCAATGAAGGAAGGTATCCTCTGGAATCCTGCTGATGCTGGTTTTGGAATGGTTTGGTTGGCAAAATATCTGCTGGAAGGCAACAAGATTTCAGCAGGTGTAGAAGTGCCTGGACTTGGCCCGGTAATCTTAGATGGTACAGTTGTCAAAGTTGATAACATCCTGTATATTACACCGGATAATGCTGATTCATTAGGCTTCTAAGTTGATTTTAGTAAATCTGGGCTTCTTTCTTTGCTGGAGGAAGCCCAGATTTCTTTATGCAGGATAATTCTTTAGATTAAATGTAAGGTAATCCCTATGGCAGAACTCTTCTTAAGGATGCAGAACGTCAGTAAACATTATGCCGGGGTTACGGCTCTGAATAAGGTTGATTTTGAACTAGAAAACGATGAAATTCATTGTCTGGTTGGTGAGAATGGATCGGGCAAATCAACCTTGATCAAAATCATTTCCGGGACAGTGGATGCTGACCCTGGCATGATATTGGAAATCAACGGGGAGATTATTCAGTCATATAAGGCTATTGATGCTATCGATTGTTGTATTCGGGTCATTTATCAGGACCTGTCATTATTTCCAAATTTGACCGTGGCAGAGAACATAGCTTTGGGGGAGTTTGTGAGCGATCATCGTCGTTTTGTAAACTGGAAAGAGTTGACTGAAATTGCCAAAAGAGCAATGGCGCGGATTGATATTGATCTTCCTCTGGAAACGGCCGTATCAGAAATATCCATAGCCGATCAACAACTGGTTGCAATCTGTCGTGCCCTGACCCGAGAAATAAAATTGATCATTATGGATGAGCCCACAGCCTCCCTTACACGACGAGAGATCGAATCTCTTCTGTCGGTAGTGCTGGATATGAAAAAGAAGGGAATAGCTACGCTCTTTGTAAGTCATAAATTGAATGAAGTTTTCCAAATTGCCGACCGGATCAGTGTTTTGCGTGATGGAAATATGGTAGGGGTCTTTCCTAGTAATGAAATTAACGAAGAAAAGCTGACTCACCTGATGACGGGGAAAAAGGTGGAATACCAAAATTTCACACTACCATCAAATGACCATGAACCTGTTCTGGAAGCTCAAATGCTCAACCGAGAAAGTGAATTTGAGGATATTAATTTCCGATTGTATCCAGGAGAAATTCTGGGGATTACTGGATTGCTGGGTTCTGGTCGGACAGAGCTTGCCCTTTCGCTATTTGGTATCACGCAGCCTGATACAGGTCAAATCATCTTTGAGGGGAGACCTGTCAAGATCAAGAGCGTTCAAGAGGCATTGAAGTTAGGTATTGCTTATGTACCCGAAGATCGCCTTGTTCAAGGGTTGGTCAATGAGCAGCCAGTTGGTGATAATATCATCGTCACAATTATCGAATCATTAGTCAACCGCTTTAAACTGATAGATAGGAATAAAAAGAAATCAAATATTGCTCGCTGGATCAAAGAACTTAATATCAAAGTCCCCAGCGTGGATTCGCCTGTACAGACACTTTCAGGCGGTAATCAGCAGCGTATTGTCCTGGCAAAATGGATAAGTACAGATCCTAAGATCCTAATTTTGGATGGGCCAACGATTGGTATTGATGTGGCGGCAAAATTATCAATCCACGAGATCATCCGTGATCTAGCCAGGAAAGGTATTGCCATCTTGTTAATCTCCGATGAAATTCCTGAAGTTTATAACAATTGCAATCGTGTGTTGGTCATGCGAAAAGGCTGCATTGTGAAAGAGTTCGACACCAGCCAGGTCACCGTTGATCAAATTCAAGAATATGTCAATGGAACATATTAAAGTAGATGCGCTATGAAAAAATTATTGTACAGGCATGAGACCTATGTGTTTTTGGCTATTATCGTTTTTATTACCGTTGTTTCAGTAATCAACCCTGCATTTCTGACCCTTGAGAATTTATTCGATTTACTGAAGAGTGTTTCATTGATGGGGACATTTGCGATTGGAATGCTGTTTGTTCTCATATCAGGGGGGATAGATATTTCTTTTACTGCTATTGCCACTGTATCAGGCTATACGATAGCAGTCCTGCTTTTACGTATTGGCTATCATTTAAATATATTCTTGGTTTTCTTAATTGCAGCAGTTATTGGAATTGCGTTGGGTTTGATAAATGCCTTGATCATTCATAATTTCAAGATGCCCAGCATTATAACAACAATTGCTACTCAAAATATTTTTTATGGAATCCTTATGGTGATTACAAATGGAACATGGTTGTATGGATTTCCTGTGTGGTTTGGTGATTTTGCGACAATACGAGTGTTTACTTTTTACACTAAAGGAGGATTGCCTTTTGGTCTTTCGATTGTCACAGTAATCTGGATTCTGCTTATTCTAATCAGCTGGTTCATCCTGAAATATACGGTTTTAGGTCGTGGAATCTATGCCATGGGTGGGAATACCCTTTCTGCAAAACGTGCAGGGTTTAACCTTTTTAGGTTGACGATGTTTGTGTATGGATGGATGGGGCTGATGGCTGGCATCGGCAGTGTTATTCAGGCTTTGTTAGTGCAAACTGTAGCTCCGAACTCACTTGTGGGAAAGGAAATGGATGTCATCGCTGCTGTCGTATTGGGAGGTGCCAGTTTGGCCGGCGGCAGTGGTTCAGTATTGGGGATGATCCTAGGTGTTACTCTGATTTCCTTATTAAGCAATGGGATGACCATTATGCGGGTTCCTGCAGTTTGGTATGATGTTGTGATTGGTTTGGTGATTATCATCAGTGCGGGTGCCAGTGCGTATAGGCGAAAAATCTTTACGCGTCGGAAAGTGATCACGGAACAACCGTCAGCTGGAGGACAAAGTGCTACGTAAAATCTCTTATTTTGTAATCTTAATTTTAGCAATGGTTGGCATCACCATCTTGATGGTGCTGATGAATGGTGTTGACTTTTTAAGCCTTCGTAATTTAAAGTCTATGTCTTTCCAGTTACCCGAACTTGGGATATTAACATTGGCGATGATGATTGCCATGTTGACTTCAGGTATTAATCTCTCAATTATTGCCACAGCTAACCTATCAGGGATCGTGATGGCATTGATCCTGACCAAAGTTTTCCCAGCAGGAAGTCCTCTTGCAGGCAGCATTTGGGTTTCCTTATTCGCCATTTTTGCAGGAATAGGTGTAGGGGCGATCGTTGGGATATTGAATGGCTTTCTAATTGCAGTTGTGGATATCTCACCTATCCTTGCAACATTGGGAACAATGATCATGATTAAAGGGATTTCAGTTGTGATTACAGAGGGGTATGTTATCTCGGGTTTTCCTCAGCTGATATTAGCGATTGGGAACAAATCAATTTTGGGCATTCCCAATCCAATGCTCATTTTTCTCCTGTGCGCGGGGATCATGGCTGTTATCTTAAATCGCACCCCTCTGGGTACCAGAATATACTTGTTAGGTTCCAATCCAACCGCATGTTTATATTCTGGAGTAAATAACAAGAAAGTCCTTTTCAAGACCTATATCATTTCAGGTATCTATTCAGGGGTTGCCGCCATGATCATGATCTCCCGTTTCAATTCAGCCAAGGCTGATTATGGCGAATCATATCTTTTACAAACGGTGCTGGCAGCAGTTTTAGGTGGTATAAGTGCTGTTGGGGGTTTTGGTAGAGTGTCGGGCTTAATCATATCTTTGGTGATAATGCAAATGATTTCCAGTGGATTGAACTTGTTAGGTGTTAGCAATTTCATGACAATCGCACTGTGGGGCATCATTCTGATATTAGTAATGGTTTTTAAGCACATTCTTGAGAAACTGGTCATAAAAAAGCAGGCAGCATGACAAAATTTCTTATCAGTATTGATTTAGGCACAACAAATCTGAAGGTCAGTCAATTTGGAGATGATGGTACCCTTGTCGCTTTAAAATCACATGAGTATCCCATACTTTCACCAAAAGTATCATATGCAGAGCAGGATCCTAATGAATGGAGGCATGGCTTGCTCATTGTACGCGATTATTTCGCCCGAGAATTCCCAGAACAATTCAAGAAAATTTACGGTGTTGGGTTGTGCGGTCAAATGCACACTAAGGTTTACCTGGATGGATCAATGGTAAGTGCTGATTGTTGAAAGGATAAATTAAAAGCTGGATGCAAAACAGCTGATTTTTGATGAAATAAGCAATATTGAATCGACAACGTATTCAGCATTATAAGGCTTAAGTACAGTTGTTATCTAAAATTGAATCAGTAATGTGATTGGTGAAAAAAATGAACGACTCACAAATATTAATGGTCAAAATCGCTAAAATGTATTACGAAAAGGGTTTGACCCAAACGGTTATTTCGAAGCGTTTAGGTATTTCAAGACCCAAGGTGTCGCGCCTAATGCAAGAAGCAATGAACCAAGGGCTAATCCGTATTGAGATCGCAAATATTCCAGGGGATCAATCTGATTTAATGCAGATTCTTCAATCAAAATATGGACTTATGGAAGCGATCGTTGTTGATATTAATTGTCCAATAACATATGACAGTGCTTCAAGATTTTTAGGTATTGCAGCGGCTGATTATTTTCACAGGGTTGTTCGGGATGGTAATGTTATAGGTCTTACCTGGGGGGCTGCATTGGCTTCAATGGTTAAACACTTGGATAATGAAAAAAAACCAAACTGTTTGGTTGTTCAATTGGTCGGTGGACTAGGAAGCCCAAACACAAACACACATGCAACAGATCTGGTGACAAAAATGGCAATGGCTCTGGGGGCAAAAATTTCTTTGATGCCAGCACCGGGAGTAGTTAGCTCTGTTGATTCCGCAAAGTTGTTGCTTGCAGATAGTCAAATTCGCCAGGCCCTTGATCTGGTAAGAAAGACGGATATTGCTTTTGTTGGTATTGGTGCGACAATTAACAATCCTTTTCTTTTGCGTAATGAAGAAGTCATCACTAAGGAAGAAATGAAAATATTGCAGATCAAAGGCGCTGTAGGGGATATAAGTTTGCATTATTATGATATCGAAGGCATAGAAATTGATAGTGAATTTCATCGACGCGTTATTGGAATTAGTTATGATGTGCTAAAAAAGATCCCCCGTGTTGTAGGCATAGCTGGCGGTCCTGAAAAATACCATGCGATATTGGGGGCTGTTCAAGGCAAAGTGATTAATACTTTGATAACAGACCAACAAACAGCTCAAAAATTACTTGAAGAAGGAAATTAATCCAAACGATTGAAGTTTGTTTGCTGGAGAGTTTATTGGTGTGAAAATCGAATTATTTTCTCTGGGCTCAGGGAAAATCTAAGGACATCCTGAAAGAAATTTTGATAAACTCCCCGATGGGAAAGATCGAGTCTAGATACGATAATTTAGATGAATTGCAAGACTGTCTGTGTGAATTGGCAGAGCCATCGAGAAAGAAAAGATTCCCTGATAGCTGTTTTCAGTTTTACGAATAATTTTCCCAAATTCTCAGCACCAGGTCTGCATAGGAATATCCCATATCCATTGGTCCGTAATGATAAAGCGCCTCGCGATAGGAACCATATTTGGCGTGCAATCCAGCCAGCAGCTGGCTGCCAAAGCTCACGTTGAAAGAGGGGTCCTGAAGTTCTTCTATTGTAGGACGGGAGGCAAAACAAGGGCCATTGATGCACATAAATTCTACAGCAATACCATCCCGGGGCATTACCTGCATCAATCCAACCGCACCGCTGCTGGAAGTGATCAATGGATCTCCACCGCTTTCTTGCAGCATGATAGCTGCGATCAGGTTGGCAGGCAGCCCTGTCTCCTGAGCGGCGGTTTCGATCAGCATGCACCATTGTTGGATTTTTGTGGGATAAGCACCAGAGAGGGAGCAGTTGATCTCGTCTTCAACAGCCCTTTGAATAACTACAGCGTTTCCCTGGCTTTTATTTTCTGCATCAGTTATGGCTTTCTCCGCTGCTGCTGTGAAGGTGGGGGCCATAAGTTCTTGAGATGGCATATTCGCGGCAGCTACCGTACCGACCCAGATGACAACCAAGCAGCCTATGAAAACAGCTGGAATAACGACAATTCTACGCATAAAGACCTCAACATTCAATAAATAGAAAATATGTTCTAATCTCTATCAATAGTATAGCACAGATGTTCGATTTTTCAAGTAAGAGATGTGTTTTTTATCAATTTTTAAGGTTTGTATATGCTATTGGGTTGGAGTCTGAAGCTATCCCCCATTGAGTGAAGCTTAACATCCTGAAATCAGATTTCAGATGATTGAATATATGACAAAGGAACGAGCAGAGGTTTACTAAAGTTTCTTCAAACCAGGATGGCATCAGCCTTATTTATCAAAGCTTTCTCAACTATTACCTAACCTGGTGGAGATCAAATGGCACTCCAATCTTTTCGCCGGCTTGTTTGAGTGAATTGACAACTTCGGGGATCAGTGGGACACCCGACCTTATATTTTTTTCTGCCTGCTCGAATTCTTTTTCACCATGGATATAAATTCTGCTCTGGCCGGGAAGTTTAGGTGTGTTCTTAAGCGAGCGGATATATTCATCCATATCCGCTTTGAAGTAATTGACTGGTCGGAAGTTCTCAATCTTGATCGCTGCAAAGAAATGACCGATATTAGCACCGACTTTGTCTGAAGGGCGGCCAACATCCTTACCAAAAGCAGCCCCAGCCAGTACTCCGGAGAGCAGGTCTACCAATAAAGATAGCCCATACCCCTTATACCCGCGTAATTCAGCCGGGCCGCCGAGGGGCAATAAGGCACCGCCATTGATCACATCTGCAGGATTAGTGGTTAAAATGCCATCGCGGTCAATCCCCCAACCTTTTGGAATGGCTTGCCCAGCCTTCTGACGATAGGCTACTCGTCCCAGAGGCACAATGCTGGTTGCCATATCCAGAACATAGGGGCGTTCATCTCCGGCAGGGATTGCCACGGCAATCGGGTTTGTTCCCACTGCTGGGCGAATGCCAAATGTGGGAGCAACCAGAGGACCCGAATTCGTCAGGCTGATCCCAATCATATCTTCAGGAAGAGCCATCATGGCATAATAGCCGGCGATTCCAAAATGATTGCTGTTGCGGACAGTTGTCACTGCTAACCCGGCCTGATCAGCAAGTTTGATGCATCGGGACATCGCCCGGTAAGCAACTACCTGCCCGAGACCGTTAGCGCCATCCAAAGCCAGCGTCGCAGGGCTTTCTTTGAGCACTTTGATGGGTGAAGCAGGGTCAATTTGATGCTTACGCAGACGATCCCCATAGTAACTATGTAAGCGGATCACTCCGTGTGAATGGACCCCTCTCAGATCAGCGGAAACCAGGACATCAGCTGCGATCCGGGCATCAATTTTGGGGACATCTAAGGCGCCAAAAAAGCGAACCACATAATTCTTCAAATCTTCAAACCGATATCGAACAGCCTCTACCATGAACATCCCTCCAATTCTGTGTGAATAAATCTGTTCTATTATAATGCACTGCGCGAAGATGGAAAATTAGTGTGAAGTATGATGATGACACGACAGGCTGAAATCATTATCGCTGCGTGCTATAATTATTGATGCACGGGAGAAGAGAACTAATGACGCCAAAAATATATGCTCATCGCGGCGCAAACGAGCACGCCCCTGAAAACACTATGGCTGCTTTTCAGTTAGCTCTGGATCAACACGCGGACGGAATTGAACTGGATGCAATGTTATCCGAGGATGGGCAAGTTGTTGTTATCCACGACGATACTGTGGATCGCACCACAAATGGATCGGGTCGAGTTAGAGAGATGACCCTTGAGCAGATCCGGTCCCTGGATGCGGGTAAAGGTGAAAGAATCCCAACTCTAGAAGAAGTATTAGAGCGTTTCGGGGGGAAATTATTGATCAATATCGAATTGAAGAATTATGCCTCAATCTTCGACGCGTTACCCATAAAAGTGGCAAAACTGATTAACCATTTTGGACTTGAGGACTCAGTATTAATTTCCTCATTTAACCCATTAAATTTCCCTCGTATACGCCACCGGCTTCCTGATGTAAAAATTGGAATGCTTACACAGCCTAATCAAGCCAAATTTTGGATGTGGCGTTTGTTCAAATATAACGCTCTCCATCCCCATTACAGCGATGTAGACAAACCACTAGTGGAAACTATGCATGCACAAGGTCGACAGGTCAATGTGTGGACGCCGGATGACGCTGAAGAGATCATTCGGTTGGCTGAACTGCATGTCGATGGCATTATTACTAATTTCCCTCAGCGAGTACGGGAAGTCCTGGAGTCCTGATGGATAAGCTATGTAGACAACTTTGGAAGGCTTTTCTCATCCCGGTTCTTGTACTGACTTGTCTTACCGTCAAGCCAGTTAGCGCCGTCAATCATTCAGATGCTCAAGAGCTGCTTCAATCGATGAGCGCAGAAGAAAAGATTGGGCAGTTGTTCCTGGTAACATTTGAGGGGACGAGTGTAGGGGAAGAATCAGAAATTTACAATCTAATCGTGGAACATCACATTGGGGGTGTGGTTCTGCTTGCTGGGAATAATAACTTCACATCTGAGGATATCATCTCTCGTACACAAGAAGCCATCATCGATCTCCAGCTTATTGAATGGAACGCATCTGCGAAAGGTAATAATGAAGGAAGTAATGAAAGACGATCTTCTTATGTCCCATTATTGGTTGGCATAAATCAACTTGGCAATGGGTTCCCCAGCGATCAGATTTTATCTGGTTTAACCTCAATGCCTTCACAGATGGCCATCGGAGCGAGTTGGGATCTTAACCTGGCTGACCAGGTTGGGCAGGTCTTGGGACAAGAGTTAAGTAGTTTGGGAATCAATCTGTATCTGGGTCCTAATCTTGACGTTCTTGAAACAGCGAACAATGAAGCTGCCAGCTCACTGGGAGTAAACACTTATGGTGGTGATCCTTTCTGGGTAGGCGAGGTTGGCAAGTCATTTATCAAAGGTATACATACTGGAAGTGAAAACCGGATCTTGGTTGTCGCTCAGAATTTTCCTGGAACGGGTAATTCTGATCGGTCTCCTGAATCGGAAGTAGCTACCGTTCGAAAATCATTGGAGCAGCTTAAACAGATTGAGTTAGCACCTTATTTCACTGTGACAATGCCGGAGTATGGAGATGCCGGTAGAGTGGATGCTGTGATGGTCTCCCACATCCGTTATCAGGGATTCCAGGGGAATATTCGTGCGACAACGCGACCGATCAGTTTTGATTCAAATGCACTGCAGCAAATTATGTCTTTGGAACAATTTACAGCATGGCGAGACGCCGGTGGACTTCTGATCAGTGAAGATCTTGGGAGCGGTGCGATTCGCCGTTTTTTTGATCCAAATGAGACTAATTTTGATGCACGGCAGGTAGCGCTCAATGCTTTCCTGGCCGGCAATGATGTTTTATATGTTGATGATCTGATCACCACAGGAGATCCGGATGCTTATACGACTTTGCTGTCTACTCTGGAATTTTTTGTGCAGAAATATCGAGAAGATTCTGCCTTTGCTAAACGGGTGGACGCGTCGGTTCTTCGTATTCTTCTAGCTAAGACGGCGATTTATGATGACTTTGATATTCAGAATATTATCCCATCCTCAGATGCTTTAGAAACCGTTGGGCAATCTCAGGAAGTTGCCTTTGAAGTTGCTCAAAGTGCCGTAACATTGATTAATCCTTCAAGACAAGAAATTGACTCGGTTTTACCATCCCCCCCACTGTCATATGAAGACATTGTGATTTTTACAGATATTCGCCAGGTCTATCAATGCGATGAGTGTCCCCCGTTCAGCGTTGTCAGCGCCAATACCTTAGCCTCTGAATTGCTTGATCTATATGGACCCCAGGCTAGTGGTCAAATACAGGATTATCGGCTTACATCATATTCATTCAAACAACTGGTTTCTTTTTTGGATAATCTGGAGGGGGATTCGATTGAAACCATTCTAGCAAATTTGGATACCGCTGAATGGGTTGTTTTTAACACACTTGACCTCGATTCAGCATATCCTGAATCAACAGCACTTCAACGTGTGCTGTCTGAAAGACCAGACCTGCTGGCCGGCAAGCGTGTAATCGTTTTTGCCATGGGAGCACCGACGTATTTAGATGCGACCAATATTTCTAAAGTCACTGCCTACTATGCCCTGTACAGCAAGGTACCCTCATCGCTAGATATTGCTGCCCGCGTGCTGATGAAAGAATTAGATCCACCTGGTGCTCTGCCTGTTTCGCTAAATGCGGTAGGTTATGACTTAATCTCGGTGATGGCGCCGGATCCAAACCAGATAATTCCACTTTCTTTAGTCCTTCCTGAGGAGGAAGAAATTGAGACTGAGGAAGAAACCTCTTCTGTAACCCAAACTCCTGAACCCACGCCTATACCGAGTTTTACAGTTGGTGATACTTTAATGATCCGCGCTGGACAAATTTTTGATCACAATCAAAACGTTGTCCCGGATGGCACGATCGTCCGCTTTAATTTCCTTATATCTGGCGAGCCTGGGATCACTCAGCAATTTGAAACCACTACCAAAGCAGGGGTGGCTTATTTCACATACCGGATGGAAGCCGCTGGCGGGTTACAGATCAGTGCGACGAGTGAACCTGCCATACAGTCTGAGATACTGCAAATCAATATTTCACCGGATGGCAGCACTTCGGTGATTGCTTATACTCCAACGCCGCTGATCACCCCAACACCGACAGAGACACCTTCAGCCACCCCCACAGGGATACCAACACCGATGATTACTCCTACACCTTTCCATAGTGACTTCCCCACATTTGGGGATTGGGCATTGGGTGTGATTGTGATCACCCTGGGCAGCGGACTGGCTTTTTTGATCGGGTATTTTTGGTGGGGATCATTTCATTGGGGGCTGAGGTCTTCGATGTGCACGATGATTGGGGGTTTATTGTCCTACATTTATCTCAATTTAGGTGTTCAGGGGACAAAGATTTGGATGGAGAAATCCGGAATGTCTTTTGTGATTGAAGTTATTATTGTAGGGCTGTTATTGGGCTGGATTGTGGGATTGGTTTGGTGGATGAGGACGGCCGGCCGTCATTTCTCCCGCAACCGTCGAAAATTATGATAAGGGAATTATTAACGAGCTTTGAGATAGCGCAATAGGGATGTCTATTAGAAATTTCGCAACACTGTAAGCAGGAAGCCGATCACAAATAAAGAACCCGCCAGGAAAAGCAATACTTTTTCGGATTGACGCAGGGTGCTTGGCTGCTGGCGCATGGCTCGGTAGGGCTTGGTGATCGGAGCATCCTCGACAAATAACGCATTTGTAAAGACGTCGATATTGTTTGGACGATCTTCTGGATGCAGCTGCAAAGCCCAGTGAATTGCACGCTCAGTACGTATGCTGACATCGGGATTGATATCACGAATGGGGGGAAGGCTGTCGGGGTTGAGGAATCGGTCTCTTACGTTAACGGGCGGTTGATTGGTCAATAGGTGAAAAAGCGTTCCCCCGAAGGCATAGATGTCGCTCCGAGCATCTGTGTGTCCTGAATCCCCGCCGTACTGCTCCAGCGGTGTATACAGCGCTGTGCCCTGACCCTGCAGAATGGTGATGGTGACTTCTCCTGGTGCGAGCATTTTTACCAATCCAAAATCTACGAGTTTGACCAATCCACTGGGTGTCAGCTTAAGGTTGCTGGGTTTGATATCTCGGTGAACGATTGGTTGTTCCTGCGTATGGAGATATTTTAGAGCACCTGCCAGCTGGTTTGCCCACTCGAGCACATCCTCTTCCGGGATAAAGGTTTCTTTTGCGCGGGCTTCCATCATTATTTGGCGAAGGTCTTTCCCCGGCACGAAATCCATAATTAGATAATCACGATCACCAATAGAGAAAAAATCGGAGACTTTAGGTAAATTTGGGTGATCCAGGCGTGCCAGAACGGTCGCCTCACGCTGGAATTGACCGCGTGTTTCCTTGAGCATGTCTTCAGGCAGCGCGCGGTCATATTCAACTTCCTTCACAGCACAAAGGCGGCCTTCAAGACGAAGGTCATCAGCAAGGTAAATACACCCCATTCCCCCCTGACCGATGATTTCCTTGACCTGATACCTGTCACGAAGAACCGTACCAGTCTTGATCGGGACTGGCATTGTATCAAACCTCAATTGACATCTTTCTAACCTATCATTGATAGGTTTGCAATAATGAATGTTCGGTCATATTCTCGGCGTGTGACCGCACCCCAAGAGTTTGGATGAAAGGCGATATTATGGGAAGCGATCATCCGAACACTTAGTAATTTGATTTAATTCTACCAGAGATGGTATCAGATGGTAATTAATCAATAATTCACTCATTGCACGGCCGTCCTGGGCTGGGCATGCTGTTGACGATCTTTAACTCAAATGGCAGCCTATCTCCATTCGAGTTAAAGGTAAAATCAACTTATGCAAACCTTTGTTGAGGTCGCGATTAACCTCCCGAATATCTCTGATTGTTTTCATTATCATCTGCCGTCTGCACTGGAGGGATTTGTCGAGCCGGGATCCCTGGTGATTGTGCCTTTTGGGAATCAGCGGGTTCAAGGGGTGGTCTTACGTTTTATCGATAACCCTGAAGTTGCAGAAACACGTCCAGTAGAGGCTGTGGTGGACGAAAAGCCAGCCCTGACCTCCGTTCAGATGGAATTAGTGCGCTGGTTGGCAGAGGAAACGCTCTCTCCCCTTGGAACTTGCATTAACCTGATGCTACCACCAGGCTTGAGTCAGCGTACAGATACTTTGATCTCCTTGAACACGAAACATGTTGTTGATGAGGATCGTCTTGCACCCTTGGAAAAGCGGCTGGTTGGGATGTTGAGAAAGCGTGGCGATTTGCGCGGCCGGCAAATTGACGCTGCCATACGCCATGTTGAGTGGCGCGGTACACTGCGTAAACTCATGCGAGCAGGGATCGTTTCGACACGTGCTATCCTGCCTCCATCCCGTGTGCGTCCCAAGATGGTGCGCAAAGTTCTCCTGGAGGTGGGGCCTGACAAGTTTGATCATCTTGACAAACCGCTCAGCAGGGTAGAGCGAGTTCATGAACGGCGCTTGGGAGTGCTGAAGTTTTTAACTCAGCGATCAGACCCTGTTGAACCAGGGCTGATCTATGCTCAAACCGGGGCGAATTACAGCGACATCAAAGCCCTGGAAAAGGCTGAACTGATCAAAGTTTTCAAATCACAGGTGTGGCGTGATCCTCTCAAAGACCTTCCCTTTGTTCCAACTGATCCGCCTGAACTGACACAAGATCAGAATCGCGTTTGGCAGCGGATTGCTACAGGATTAGAGGGGGCTTGGGCCGGAAAGGAGACGCCGCCTTTCCTGCTGCATGGCGTGACAGGTTCTGGTAAGACCGAAATTTACTTGCAGGCTGTTAAGACTGCTTTAGCGGAGGGGAAAAGAGCGATGGTTCTTGTTCCTGAAATTTCGCTTACACCCCAAACGATCAATCGGTTTTTATCTCGCTTTCCCGGGGAAGTTGGTGTGGTCCATTCCCAGCTTTCTGAAGGAGAGCGGTATGATACCTGGCGGCGTGTAAGGCAGGGTGAAATCAAGGTGATCATAGGGCCACGCAGTGCCCTGTTTTTGCCTCTGGAAAACTTAGGTTTAATAATCCTTGATGAATGCCACCATGAATCCTATGACCAGCAGGAAAGCCAGCCATATTATCGCGGTGTTACAACGGCAGTGGCTAGCGCAAGGTTATCTGGGGCGGGGATCATTCTTGGTTCGGCAACGCCGCGTTTGACACAATATTATCAAGCTGACAAAGGGCACTGGATATACCTCGAACTTCCAAAGCGGATACTGGCTCATCAAGAGACGATTAAGCTTCATGCACAACGCCTGGGCATTAAGCTGCCTATGAAAGATGGTGAAGGTCAAACTGCAGATTTGGGTTTGCCTGCCATATCCGTTGTGGATATGCGCCAGGAGTTACGTTCTGGCAACCGCAGTATTTTCAGTTATGAATTGCAAGATGCTATTGAGTCAGTCTTACAATCGCATCAGCAAGCGATCCTTTTTCTTAATCGGCGAGGTACTGCGACCTATGTATTTTGCCGTGACTGCGGTTATGTGGTTAAGTGCCCGCGGGATGATAAACCCCTCACTTATCATCGCTCTCAAAATGGATTAATTTGCCATACCTGTGGATATAAGCGTAAGTTGCCAAAAATCTGTCCTGAATGTGGTGGGACGCACATCCGCCAGTTGGGCACAGGCACAGAAAAGGTTGAGCATATGGTGCGTGAACGGTTTCCTTCTGCGCGCACCCTGCGATGGGATGCAGAGACCGCACGAAAAAAAGGCGCTCATGAACGGATCCTTTCCCAATTTTCCCACCACAAGGTGGATATCTTGATAGGTACACAAATGCTGGCAAAGGGGCTTGACCTGCCGCTGGTGACCCTTGTGGGTGTCATCCTGGCAGAGGTTGGATTGAACCTGCCGGACTTTAGGGCGAATGAGCGCACCTTTCAGGTGCTGACCCAGGTAGCAGGACGTGCCGGGCGCAGTCCGCTTGGGGGGCGGGTGGTTTTGCAGACCTATTTGCCAGATCATTATGCCATTATGACCGCCGCCCATCATGATTATCAGGGTTTTTATAAGCAGGAGTTGGCTTACCGGCGCGAGCTTCGTTACCCGCCATTCTGGAGACTGGTTCGCTTAGAGTATCGCCACCACGATCAGGGGGCTGCAGAGGCAGCTGCGCATACGCTTGCTGCCCGGATCAAAACATGGATCGAACAAGAAAGCCCTCGAACAGAGATGATAGGCCCGGCGCCTTGTTTCTTTAGTCGTTTGTATGGGCGCTATCGCTGGCAAATTATCTTACGTGGGAAGGACCCCAAGCAGCTACTGCGTCATCGCCGACTTACAGATTGGTTCATTGAGGTAAATCCTTCAAGTCTCTTGTAATTATCTTCCTTGTCTAAAATTTAGACTGACAGAGAATTCAACCTCACGTTATAATAGAAAAGAAATCTTTTTGTTTCTGGCAGGAATAGTTTGATGCAAAGTTTAAAATACGCTTTTCGATTCATCGGCCGCAGTTTTCAATTGGCAATAGAAAATGAACTACTCCAAAAGCCCTGGATGTATCAGACCCTGGGTAATTTTGCGTTTTTGGTGTTGTGGTTTATTCCACTGGCGTTGGTGATCGGACTGATTGGTCTTCGTCCGATTGGATTGATCCTGGTTGGTTTGATAGTGATTCTGTTGGTGTTAAGCTGGGTGGTGTGGGGTGAGATCACAGCATCAAGAACATGCCAGGTCCTTGATACTTTGATCCTGAAGGAGGATCTGCCATCCGAATCGCAATCCGACTGGCAAGTCTTCAAAGAGTATTGGGCGGACATCTTCCTCTTTACGTTAATGTTACCGGGAGCACATCTGCTTCACACTCTACGACAATCATTTTCGAAAACCGCATGTAAACAACCTGACTGGATTGAAGGATTCCAATTGATTCAACCGGTTATTATTCTGGAGGATCTTGATTTGGCTGGTGCAGTAGCGCGTGTTGAACAGATGGGTGAACAACACCTGCTTCGAGTCAGAGCTGGTTTTATGAAAGTGGACTTAATTGCCCGGTTTGTAGAAGGGTTGATGCTGGCTGCTGGGATTGCTGCAGGTCTTTGGATCAGTACGAAAATTTCAGACCCTATTGCGGCAAGTTTAGGCCAGCGAATACTCAGTTTGGGCATTGGGCTTCTTATTACCTGGGTTATTACTTTGTTTGGTTTCTCGTTCAGTACATTCTCGCGCACCTGTTATCACACAGCGCTTTATTTTTGGGTTCGGAATGTAGAATCTGCGAGAAAGTCGGGTGATCGCAGCGAGGCTCAACCACCAGAAATCCTTGCCCAGGTGTTGGGAAGTGCCGTAGTAAGTAAAAAGGAATGATGTTATGCAGCAAAGAAAAGAAGCCCTCACCTGGAATGATGTTGACCAATTAATGGATCATCTGCTGCCACAATTTGATATAAACTTTGACGGCATGATCATGATCTCACGGGGCGGGATTGTCCCCGGGGGGATGCTCGCTGAGGCAACGGATATTCAGAAGCTGCTGATAGCGTCTGTGGATTTCCCTTCAGAACTGGAAGAAATGGAGCGTACGCGCCTGTTGGCATGGCCTAAATTTCTCATGTTTCCTGAAGATGATCTGCTCAATGGTGAACGGATCTTGATCGTAGATGATGTCTGGGGATCCGGAAGAACGATCACTTCCGTAAAGAATCGCGTTTCGGCTGCGGGTGGATTTCCCTACACCTGTGTAGTGCATTTCAATCCATATCGTAATTTATTTGGAACCAATCGACCAGATTACTTTGCTGCAATCACAGATGCTTTCATTGTTTATCCATGGGAAATTGATCGAGATCTACATGGGTCTCTATTGAAAGACTTCTAAGGGAACCAACGATTGTGTATGCACAGGCACGATTGGTTTTACATCGACCGGGAAAAATCTTAAGATAGGATTTGCAGCATTAAGGAGCGCATTCTGTGGATCACCCATTTCAATTAAGACGATACCGACCGATATATCTTTGGGAGGGATCAGGCACGATCCGGATGAACCGGGTCAAGCTCATGGATTATCCGGTGGATGAAGAAGCACATCCCGTTTCGGGTCAGAAGTCACTGTGGTCATGATTTCTCCCGATACAGATGAAAGAAACACCCTTACGGGCAAGACACTGATATTTTTGTTGGTTAGTTGTTGCATTCTGCTTCTTAAATGAGAAAACAAGATATGGACTGAACAATTTTGAGAATGAATATCAATCATTACTTTGAAGCGTTAACCAGGAGGATCGAAAATGGAACGAAAAATCCGTTGGTATGACTATATCACCATCAACATCTTCTATTTTGCACTGACTGCCCGGTCACAAACCCTGACCCCTTTAGTTTTGCCATTATTGGTGCAGACTTTTATGGGGGATGCGGTCAAGGGGTCTGCTTACGGCAATTTACGATTATGGTCTCTGATGATTGCAGTTTTGATGCAAGGTCTTGTTGGGATCATCTCTGACCGCAGCACGTCTCGCTTAGGACGACGGCGTCCGTTTATCCTGATAGGTGGCATAACGGAGGTGTTGGTCTTCATCGGGATTGGCGTGATCGCTGCCACTTTCGAGGGGGAGACTGGCTACTGGATGTTGTTTGCTGCAACGATATTATCCATGCTTTCCTCCAATACAGGCCATGCTGCAGTTCAAGGACTGATCCCTGATATTGTCCCGGAATCGAAGCATGGTATCTTTTCTGGCGTTAAGGCCTTTTTTGAGTTACCGGCACCTTTAATTTTTGTATCTTTTGTGATCACAAAATTGGTTGAAAATGGAAACCTCTGGGGTGCCTTAATCGTCTTGAGCGCAATTGTGTTGATCTGCACAGCACTGGCTATGTTTGCCCCGGAGAAACCCATCAAAGAACCCCCTTACGAAATGGATTGGAAACCTATCCTTCGTTTGGTGGGGATGACAGCAATTTTCACTGCAATAATTCTTGGTTCTGGGGCGCTTGTGAATTATGTCAATAAGGAGGCGAGCACCTTGCCAGATACACCCGCATTGATAGCCACAGCAGCAATAGGTGTATTTGGTATGGCAGTTGCGGTGATTTTAGGCGTTTGGGCGAGTGTGAGCGTTAGTCTTGGCGGTGAGGGGTATGGAGATAAGAACTCTTTTACATGGTGGGTGGTAAACCGGTTGGCTTTTTTGGTTGGCGCAACCAACCTGGCCAGTTTTGCCCTGTATTTTATCCAGGAACGTTTTACTGACTTGGAAGGTGCAGCGGCAGCTGGACCAACAGCAATGCTGGTGATGTTTGTTGGTGTCGCTATACTGATTTCGAGTATCCCGGCAGGATGGCTGACGGACAAATTTGGACGAAAGCCAATATGTGCTTTCAGCGGGGTACTGGCTATGGTCGGTACAATTGTGGTAATAACCTCAGTGAATATGGTCATGCTGTATATCGGCGGCTTGATGATTGGTATCGCCATCGGATTCTTTTACTCTGCAAGTTGGGCTTTGGGAACGACCCTTGTCCCGAAGAAAGAGGCAGGACGCTACCTCGGTATCCAGAATCTTGCGGGGGCTGGAGCGGGAGCTATCGGGGCTTATATCGGGGGTCCAATTGGTGATGGCGTCAGCTTTACGTTGTTGATGAGTATTTTTGGTCTGTTATTCCTGGTCTCGACCCTGGCATTGTTTGGGATCAAGGATAAATCTCTTAAACAAGCGGATGTGTAAGCCCAGAGTCAATTGAATCTCTCTCATATCAGATCGGGATCCCGGGCACATGCTAAGGTGTTACCCGGGATCTTTTATATGGCATAACAGATTTTATTGATTGTGGATAAGAGGAAATTTGTGTCAATCCAGAACCCACAATTGTAAATCCCCATCTTACAATTCGAGGAAAACCGGAACCTGAAAGGGCTATGATTTATTAGCGATAAGAAATCTCAGATCAAAATCATTCCACCATGAATCCGTGATATTAAGTTTAAAATCCGTTATAATAAAGGCAGATTAACAAGTAAGGAGCTGTGAGTGATTCGCATCAAACTGTAGCATTCTTGGTATATTGGGAAGCCTGATAATTTTAATGTATTCATAACCGAGGGCTTTCCCTGGGTTTTTGTTTTAAGAAGGCAGGTTGATGTGTTAAAAGTACAACAAATTTCTAAATCTTACGGTCTTAATACCGTTCTCAAGAAAATTACATTCAGTTTAAACCAGGGTGAACGAGCCGCATTGGTTGGCCCAAACGGCTGCGGGAAATCCACCTTAATGAACATTATCGCTGATCTTGAAGCAGCAGATTCAGGTCATGTTGCCTGTACCCCCTCGACGCTAAGGATAGGCTATCTTCAACAGGGGATCACTTTTGACCACCATGAGAAAATTGGTGCGTATCTCAGCCGTTTTGCATCAAACCTTGAAGAAACACTGGAATCACTGAAGAAAATTTGTGATTCCCTGGCGCAGCAGCCTGAAGATCATAAATTGATCGCTCGATATGATGAGATACTGCAGGCTTTGGACAGCTCACAAGAGATGGAAGGTGTGCGCCTGGATGTTTTAGCCAGGTTCCAGCTTGTTGATATCCCGCAGGATACCCCAATTGCCCTCTTGAGCGGAGGGCAAAAAATGCGATTGGCGCTGGCGGGGTTATTGCTTGAGCGTCCTGATATGCTTCTATTAGATGAGCCGACCAATCATCTGGATCTTGAAATGCGCGTCTGGTTGAGGGATTGGATCTTATCTTTTCCTGGTGCTATCTTGTTGGTATCCCATGATCGTGCCTTTTTGGATGCGGTCATCCATAAGGTGATCGCCTTTTCACCAACTGGAGAGGGCGTTAGAGAATACCCTGGGAATTACACCCAATACCTGTCAGTGCGGGAAGCTGAATTTGACGTTGCCATGCAGGCTTATGTCGATCAGCAGGATGAGGTCAAGCGGCTGAAGAAGGCTGCTCGAAGCGTGCGTGCACAGGCTAAACCGCACAAGGGTGGGAAAGCTGATGCCAAGAATACTGATGGGTTTTCTGTTGGTCATTTCAATGACAGAGCCCTTGAGACCGTCAGACGAGCCAAGCAAATTGAAAAGCGAGTTTCATTTCTTGAGGGGGAAGGTACTCTTCAGAAGCCCAGCCACGCCTGGGATGTGCGAATGCAATTCACTGAGACTCCCAGAAGTGGAGAGATTGTCTTACAGCTGGATCGATTGTCGATCGGGTATGATGATCAACCACTTTTGGCGCCGATAAGTCAGACAATCACACGGGGGCAGCGGATTGCTCTAATTGGACCGAACGGTGCAGGGAAAACCACGCTCTTCAAGACGCTTCTTGGTGAAGTGCAACCCATTTCAGGGGGACTTAATTTCGGGAGAGGTGTGCATCCGGGCTATCTTTCACAGGAACAGGAAATGCTTGAACCTGATCTGACCGTATTGGAAACTATCCAACAAATACCTGGTTGGTTCACTCACACTGAGTCGCGCTCTTTCCTTCATCGGTTTTTATTTAGTGGTGATGAAGTGTTCCAGCCGGTGGAAACTTTATCCTTTGGACAACGTTCCCGTTTGATGCTGGCCTCATTGGTGGCAGCTCACTGTAATTTTCTGCTTTTGGATGAACCTCTCAACCATCTGGACCTTAGCTCTCAAGAGTCCTTCGAGAAGGCTTTAAGCAGCTTTGAAGGGACGATCCTCGCCATTACCCACGATCAATATTTTATCGACCGGTTTGCACAGATCATCTGGCGGTTCTCAACTGAGGCATTGCATGTGGACCTCACACAGGATGCTCTTGAGAAGATTATGCTTACTTGAAAACCCATAAAGGGTACGTTGGATTTGGTCAGCGTGAATCTGGAGCGATGAAATTTACCTGATTTAGTGGTTGGTTTTGCTGTCGGGGATGTTTGATTTGGCAATCTTTAAAACTTTGTGATATGATTTTTAAAGCCTATCCAACCAGGAGAGTTGTGGATGACTGAACAGGATTATTCTTTCGAAGAAAAAGTTAATGGGCTGGTCGACCAGCTTAATGCGTATATTGAGCAATATCACGGGGGCTCTGTTGAAATTGACCGGATTGAAGGCAACAATGTGTATGTCAGGCTGGGTGGTGCCTGTGAGGGTTGCCCACACGCCCAGGCAACGCTGCAAGGATGGGTGGCAGGCACACTACGTCAGTTTTTCCCAGATATTAGTGTCACGGAAGTAGACTGAATCTATTCCATAACTTACCAATATGATAGACCCGTGGTGACCCACGGGTTTTTTGTTATTACTTAATTTCTTTTCATGTGTCGGTTTGGGTACCTGCCATTATTTTTGAGTTCTGGTACCAGGGCTAATATTGATCTCATTTTGCACAGCCCGGTAAAGGGTTTCACTGCGTAATTCAGCCAGGGTATAGCAGGGTGCTTCCAGATGTTCTGCGAGTGCTTGTGCCAAACCCTGGTCAAATGCCTCATGTTCCATATTGATCACGACCGTGCGGATATCTTCACCGGCTATTTGTTCAGCAATTCCATGAGATTCGGCTTGCGGTGAACCTGGGTTCATCGAGACATTTCCGGCGCCATCAGTCAGGATGATCAGAAGCGGCAGGATATCCGGATGGAGTATTTTTTCTCGCTTTAGCACCTGATAAGCCATGAATAAACCGGCACTCAGGGGCGTTTTCCCGCCCACGGGGATATCCGCCAGGGAGCGCCGCGCCAGAAGCACAGAATTGGTGGGGGGCAAAACCAGGGTGGCGCGGTCCTTTTGGAACACGATCAACCCCACCCGATCGCGCCGTTGATATGCATCAGTCAACAGAGAGAGGATAGCGCCTTTTGTAGCTGCCATACGCTCCGCTACGGCCATAGACCAGGACGCATCTACCAGGAACAGGATCAGGTTGGAAGCCCGGCGCACACGCACTTTCCGTTGATAGTCCTCACGCCGTACTGCAAAAGCTACCTCTTCCTCTTTCCTAATATCCTCTCTTGCTTTTTGGAAAGGCGCGGCAGCGCGCAACGTTGCATCAAAGGCAAGATCTTCTACACTGCCATTCGCCGGACGAGACTGAATGTACCGGCCGCGTTTGCGATCAGTTTGTGTTTGCGATCGCCTCCCACCCTGTTTTCGCATCATGTTATCCAGGGGTGTATCCAAACGGCGAGGCTCAAAAGTCTCACCTGGTTTAACTTTCTTTCCACCATCCCACCAGTGGGCAGTGGTATCCTGGAAGATATCCTGTTTTGTGGGAGTTAGGGGCTCGGATCCAGGGGGTTCGTTGCTAACCTGGATATGGGGGGATGTTGACTTTTTTTTTGCGTGGTTTTCGGAGCGTCAGGTTCTTTGTCCTCTTCAGATGGGGCACCTTGGGAGGCAGTACCTTTCAACTGGTCGATTTGTTCCTCAAGCTGTGTTACACCCATTTCAGATTGTCTGAATGGCCCGGCCTTTACCCGATGCGGTAGAGCTAACTCTGCAGCCAATGCGATATCATGGGGGGTGATAGCCTCTCGCCCTTCGAAGGCAGCATGTGCGCGTGAGGCTTTTAAAATGACCAGGTCAGCTCGGTGCCCGTCCACCTGCATTTTGGCAGTAAGATCTGCGATGATCAAAAGGTCTCTGCTGGAATAGCGCACACGGTTGACTAAATGGCGTGCTTGTGCAATTTGTCCTGAAAGTTCCTTCTCCTTGGGCAGCCACTCTTTCCGGAAGGCTTCGGGATCTGCTTCAAAGGACAGGTTGCGCTCCATGATCTGAACCCGCTGCCGGCGATCCAGGATGCCGCGGATTTCGACTGAGAGTGCAAATCGGTCCAACAACTGTGGTCGAAGGTCGCCCTCCTCAGGATTCATCGTCCCCACCAGAATAAAACGTGCCGGATGTGAGAAGGAGATGCCTTCCCGCTCGACGATGTTCATACCCATGGCGGCGGAATCAAGCAGGACGTCCACAACATGGTCATCAAGCAGGTTGACTTCATCAATATACAGCAACCCACGATTAGCAGAGGCAAGCACACCAGGTTCGAAATGCCGTTCTCCTTTTTGAATGGCTCTTTCGATATCCAGGGTGCCTACCACACGGTCTTCTGTAGCCGAAATGGGCAAATTAATGAAAGGCGTCTGGCGGGTTTCGATGGGAGGGTCTTCAGTTTCTGCGAAGCGTTCTCGACATTCGGTACACCAGGTGATGTGTTTGTGAGGGTCACAGCCAAAGCGACATCCTTGCACAACTTCCACAGGAGGTAAGAGTGCTGCCAAAGCTCTGGCAGCAGTTGATTTTCCTGTACCGCGCTCGCCGCGTATCAAGACACCGCCAATCCGGGTGTCGATGGCGTTCAAAATCAGCGCACGCCGCATACGTTTTTGACCGACAATTGCAGTAAATGGGTAGATCACTCGCATGATTGAAAATCCAAAATCTGTTTAAAGGTTCATAAAGTTTACCACGTACGGAAAAGAATCAATAATTATTCAGGGGGCTTAGATGGTGCTTTGTTATTGAGAAGTTAAAACGGATTGAGCATCTGGCAACTTATCGTCGTTGGAATCTTAAGCTACAATACAGGCATGGACTGGCATATTTTTGGACATGATTGGGCAGTGAACCTGCTCCGAACTCATGCGGCGGGGAATAAACTGCGGCATGCTTATCTTTTTGTGGGGGCGGAGGGCATTGGCAAAACAACGCTGGCATTGCGTTTTGCTCAAGCGCTCAACTGCCGTCAAGCACCAGAACCAGGTATGTTTTGCGGTGTCTGCAGGGACTGCCGCCAAACCTTCTCGATGCAGTATCCTGATTTGAGTCTGGTGGTTCCAGAGGAAGGGCATAAAGATATCCGGATTGATCAGATCCGCAGCCTGCAGCATACCCTGGCATTAGCTCCTTACGCAGCTGCCTATCGGATAGCACTGCTGCCTGATTTTCAATGTGTGACGGAACAGGCAGAAAATGCTTTACTAAAAACACTGGAAGAACCCCCAGACAGGGTCATATTGTTGTTGACAGCACTTTCTCCAGAGGGTTTGTTACCAACCATCGTTTCACGCTGCGAGGTCATCAGGCTTCGACCAGCTTCGGTATCTGAAGCTCAGGCTTTTTTGGAAGCTGATCAGGGGTTGGATACAGAAAAAGCCGATCTGATTGCACATCTTTCTGGCGGCCGCATCGGAGCAGCCATTCGTTTGGCACAAGATCCCACCGCTTTGTCAAGACGGAAAGCACACCTTTTGGCTTTCCTAGAATTATTATCCGCCAAACGATATGAACGATTTTTGCTGGCGGAAACACTCAGCAAAGATGGCGGTAATGCTCGCCAAAATATCCGTGAGGTTCTGTTGATCTGGCTTTCTTTCTGGCGGGATGTTTTTATTCGCTGCTCAGGTGCTGCAATTGATCTGGTCAATGTTGATTTGTTACTGCAGGTGGACTACGTCGCTTCCAAGATGGCTGTGAGTGAAGCCCGAGGACTGGTCATCACTCATGAAAGGGCGCTTCAGCAGCTGGACGCTTATGCCAATGTTCGCCTTCTGCTTGAAACCCTCTCGCTGCAGTGGCCAATCTTAACTAATCCAGTGCCCGTAGGGTAAGGCAATACAGGCTGTTTTATTCCATTTCCACTTGATATATTTGCAAATCCGAGAAACGCACTGTCATTGCACTCCCACTGATGGTCCGAGTAAAAACTCCGAGTGCCCCATTGCGGTCCTGAGCGATACGTTCTTCAAACTGGAATGTGTCGTTGATGAACAGCTTGAATAAGCCTTCATAAACCCAAATACCCACGCGATTTGTCGCAGGGGCAGAGACTTGTATCTGTGTAGCTGAATCCCAATCGTAAATGACAGCGTTTTGCCCACCCTGGAAAAGCTCCAATCGATATTGTCCTGTGCAATTCAATAGAAGCAGATAATAATCAGAAGTGGATTGGTACCAGAAAACTATGCCGATCTGATCTTCAGGATTGCATAACGAGGGTTGGATTGTCATTTCCAGATAAAAATTCTCAGGTAAGGTGTGATTGCTCAGACTGAGGAGGGAAGCATTCGGTTTGGCGATTGCTAAGGTCAGGTTTTGAGTTCCAAAGGCTGCATTTCCTGATTCGCACTGGATAGTAAGCCAGAGGTTTTCATTTGAGAAGTCATCGCTCACCAGGAGGTCTGTGATCCCCTCAGTATGTCTCTCCTGTGTGGGTTGGAGTGTTGGGCTGGCAATGGGGATGTATGTTGGCGTCGGGGTGACCGGGAACCAATCAATAGTGGGGGTTGGGATGGATGTTTGCGTACGGGTTGGGGTGGGAACGGGTGGTTGTTGAGGCAGCAGGATTTCACATCCCGAGAATATAAGAATTGTCAGGATAAGCCCAATTGAAATCAGGCATGTTGCCAGTCGACTTCTTTTTATGCTGTGCATCATTCTAATTTAATTATAGACCGAAATTATTCAACGTCATAATCGAGGATGTTGAAAAAGAAATTGGTATCGAAATTTTTTCCATCTGGTATTTATTTTTTTATGATCAATTGAATAGAAGATTCCTATACAAGGGGCAGATCTCCGTGTCTGCCTCGCGCAGCACTCTTAGAGCAAGGCAACACCCTGGCGAGTGCAGGTCACCAGAGGGTTGCCCCTTGTATCTATCGAATTCTAATCCATTACAATATTCAACACTCTCTAATCACCTTTTGAGTGAGGTGATGAAGATAGGTTATAATTTGATTAGAAAGATTTATCGATTATGAAAAGAAAAACAATTTTCCTGACCCTTTGTCTGCTGCTTCTTTGTTCCATAATACTCATCCTCATGGTAACCAAACCAGTTAAGGCTGTTTCGTCGTTCCAGGCATCTTACCAGACGCCCACCCCGAATGCTGAAGGTCAGATCATATATACTGTCCGGGAAGGGGATACCTGCACAAGCATTTACTTATTGTTTCAAAACAGAGTTCCGATCGAACAAATCGTCGCACTCAACGGGCTTGATGAAGATTGCACGTTAAATGTTTCGCAGAAATTAATCATTGCGACTGTTGAACCCGCGACAGCCACACTAATAGGACCTGTTCCTACAGCAACGATTGGGCCACCCACCCCGACCCCTTTTGATGGAAATGCTGAATTGTGTGTAGTGCTTTTTGAGGACCTGGACGGCAACCAGATGCGCTCTGAGACCGAACACTATCTTTCTGGTGGAGTGATCAGCGTCAACGATCGTGGGGGGACGTATTCAGAGACCAAAGAGA